>JBDUAE010000053.1:0-9233 GCA_040004805.1 Chthoniobacterales bacterium
ACGCCGCAGCACATCGACAAGATGGCCAAGGTCATTTTGCTCACAGGTTCGATCGTCTCCTACGCTTACGCGATGGAATTTTTCGTTGCCTGGTATAGCGGCAACCAGTACGAAAAATACGCGTTCTACAACCGTATTTTCGGTCCCTACTGGTGGTATTGGTGGGTCGGGATGCTCTTCTGCAACTCGGTCGCTCCGCAGCTTTTCTGGTTTAAGAAATTCCGCTTCAACATCTATGTCGTCTATTTCGTCTGCATGTGTGTGAACGCGGGGATGTGGTTCGAGCGTTTCATCATCATCGTGGGCGGTCTGCACCGCGACTTCATCCCTTCATCGTGGGGCATGTTTTATCCGACGTGGGTCGATATCTGGACGTTTGTCGGCACCTTCGGAATCTTCATGTCGCTCTTCCTCCTTTTCATCCGGTTCCTGCCGATGATCGCGATGTCGGAAGTAAAAATCGTGCTGCCGGAAGCTGATCCGCACCATCCCTCACCGATGGGACATCACCCGGTGCAAGCCGGCGGAATGGAACGCACATGAGAACGCCTTCCGGAAATAAGGTCTACGGAATTGCGGCGGAATATCCGACCGCGGCCGCGCTTTTCCACGCTGCGGAAAAGGTGCGCGATGCCGGATTCAAACGGTGGGACGTCTACTCCCCTTTCCCGATTCACGGGATGGACGGCGCCATGGGTTTGGGCAAATCCTGGTTGAGCGCGCCCGTTCTGGCCGGCGGTATTACGGGCTTACTGACCGCGGCCGTGCTTACCTTCGGACCCTCGTGGTTCATCTATCCACTCGTCGTCCACGGGAAGCCGTTCGATTGGAAAACGGTACCCGCGTTTTTCCCGATCATGTTCGAGTTGACGGTGCTTTTCTCGGCCTTCACTGCTTTCTCTTCGATGCTGATCATGAACGGGTTGCCCCGGTGGTATCATCCGATTTTTAATTGGAACCGCTTTGACCGTGCGACCAATGACGGATTTTTCCTCGCGATCGAAGCGGGCGATCCGCGGTTCACGGAAGATAATGCGCGCGAACTTCTAGAGCAAAGCGGTGGGCAACACATCACGGTGGTACACGAAGACTGATTATGTTGCGCGGCTTCTTCCTCATTTTTCTACTCATCGGCGTGGCGATGGTGTCGTTTCTCGGTTTTCGGGGACAAAAAAGCACCGGGTCACCGATTGAGGTTTTTCCCGACATGGTGCGCCAGCCGAAAGTGAAGGCGCAGGCTCCGCTCGGATTTTTTGCCGACGACCGTGGATCGCGCGTGCCGGTGGCGGGGACGGTGCCGATCGGTTACGAGATGCCGCGTGCAACGCAGCAGGCGTCGCCTGGGACAGCGACTTTGCCCTCAGGGCCGGAAGCAAATTCGCCCTTTGGATTCAGTGCCGGGACGGACTACCGGGACACGGGCAAGATGGGGCAATTTTGGGGCACTGGAATTCCGCTCGCGGTGACGCCCGAACTAATGGCCCGAGGGCAGCAGCGTTTTAATATCAACTGCGCGGTTTGCCATGGTCCGATCGCGGCCGGGAACGGCATCACTAAACAATATGGTCTCGCGACCGTGGTTAGTCTGCAGGACGACCGCATTCGCAACATGTCGGACGGCGAAATTTTCAACACGATCACGCACGGTAAGAATACGATGATGTCCTACGGACCAAATGTGACCGTAAATGATCGGTGGGCGATTATTGCCTATCTCCGCTCGTTGCAGCGCAGCCAGCACGCCACGGCGGCAGATGTGCCTGCGGAACACAGCGCGGAGCTGGACGCTCCCGCCAAAACTTTAGCCGCGCCCGCTCCGGCCGCATCACCCGGGGCACCCAAGCCATGAGCGAACGAACTCACGGAGTACCCACGCCTGAAGGCGAGTATTTTGAGAAGAATCGCTTCGCCGGCCTATCGCTTGTGCTCGGTTTGGTTGCGGTGGTCGGGCTCGGTTTGAGCGCGGTCTGCGCCTATATTTCGCCGGAGCAGTTCGCTTATTCTTGGCTCTTCGCTTTCGCGTTCTTTTTCACCCTTTGTGTCGGCTGTTTTTTCTGGACGATCGTGCATCACGCGGTGGATGCGGATTGGTCGGTAGTGGTCCGCCGGCAATGGGAAAATGTCGCGGCCCTGTTGGCCGTGATGGCGCTGTTTTTCATCCCCATCTTTCTGCTGCGGAATCACCTCTACGAGTGGCTCACGATTCCCGTGGGGCAGGATCCCGTTCTCGAGAGCAAACGCGCTTACCTGAACCTGAATTTCTGGACGATCCGCGCGATCATCTTTTTCCTGTTCTTCATCCTGGCCACCTACGCTTTTCGCCGCATCTCGATTAGCCAGGATAAAGACGGCAATCCGGCGTCGACTCTGACGATGCGGAAATTAGCCTTCGTCTTTCTACCGCTCTTTGGTCTCGCGCTCACGTTTGGTGCCTACGATTGGCTGGCGAGCCTCAATTACAAATGGTTCTCCACCATGTGGGGCGTCTACATTTTCGCAGGAGCCGCCGGCAGTTCGATGTCGCTTACAGTGTTGGTGATTTCGGCCTTGCGGAAAGCCGGTTATCTGCGCGAAACGGTCACGATCGAGCACTACCATTTTATGGGAAACTGGATGCTCGCGTTCACTGTTTTCTGGGCCTACATCGGTTTCAGCCAGTACATGCTGATCTGGTATGCGAATATTCCGGAAGAGACCGAGTATTTCATTCTGCGAAACACGGAATCGTGGAACGTATTGAGCATCATTTTAATGGTGGGCCGGTTCTTCATTCCCTTCGCGCTTCTCCTCCTCCGCGCAACTAAGACAAAGCCGGAAAAACTCTGCCTGCTCGCTGGTTGGGTCGTCTGCATGCAACTGCTCGATATGTATATCGTGATCATGCCGGAACTGCATCGCAGTGGCGTGCACTTCAGCATCATCGATCTCGTTCCGTTGGTCGGCATCGGCGCCAGTCTGGCCTTTTGCTTTCTCCAGCTTGTCGGCAAATCTTCGCTCTTTCCGGTGCGCGATCCGCGTGTGCTGGAGTCACTGCGTAGCCAAAATTAACCGTGCCTAACGAAACCCAGCTCAGCTTCGATCAGCCACGTTCCGCTTTCGGAACCTGGTTAGGCGTGGTCTTGCTCTTCGCGGTCTTTGGCCTTTTCGTTTGGGTGGTGGTGGGCCTGATGCCGCGGGGTGACGATTATGAAGCCAAGCGAGCCGAGGCGCGGGTGGGAAAATTGAAGACGATCGTGGAAGAAGGCGCGCCGCTCGAAACTTACGGCTGGGTCGACAAAGCCAAGGGAGTCGCTCACATCCCCATCCATCGTGCGATGGAGCTGACGATGGCGGAATTGGCCCAAAAGAAACCGGCGCCGGGCGCGCCGATCGAGGCGCCGGTGCTGGCGCCCTCGGCTCCCGCCCCGGGTGCGGCGGCTGCTACGCCCGCAGTCATGCCTTCACCTGCCTCGAGTCCGGTGCCAGCGGTTTCGCATGCCGGCCCAGGATCTGTAGTTAATGGCCAGCCCGCCGCGGCTGCGAATCCGCGCGACGCCGCTCCCGGAACTCAGCCTGGCCCGAACGCCACCCCGGCCGCATCTTCACCTCCGCCTTCAGGTCAAATTCCGGCTCCTCTGGGCCAGCGCGGTCCGACACCGGTCCAATCCGCACCCGGAACCCCGCTGCCCGTCCCTGGTGCTACTCCATAATTTTTCACTTCGATGACTTCCGCCGAGATTCCACTGATTCCACCGCACCACGAGGTCGGTTCTGTCGTTACTGCTGAGGTCACGCGGGGTGACGTCGAGCAGGTGGAACGGGCCTTGATCGATGCCTCTACCCGGGTGCCGGTGCTGATTTTTTACACCTCGGCGGTGGTTTGGTTATTGCTTTGGACGCTGCTGAACCTGCTCACTTCCCTCCAACTGCATGAGCCTGATTTGCTGGGTGGAATCAGTTTCCTGAGCTGGGGCCGTCTGCGTCCGGCGCAGACAGATGTGATGCTTTATGGCTGGGCCTCGATGGTCGGGATGGGCACTGCGATCTGGTTAATGGCGCGACTGAGCCGCACCACGTTGCGTCATCCGTTGCTTTTGGTGGCTGGCGCGGGTTTTTGGAATCTCGGGGTGCTGCTCGGGGTGGGTGGAATTCTGGCGGGTAAAAGCACGGGGTATGATTGGCTGGAGTTTCCTCCGTTCGCCGCCTTCATTCTTTTTGTCGCCTATTCTCTCGTGATGTCATGGGCGGTATTGATGTTCCGCTTCCGTCGCAGCGAGAGCGTTTACATCACGCAGTGGTATTTGTTGGGTGCCTTCCTCTGGTTTCCGTGGATGTATGGAGCCGCGCAGATCATGCTGTTTGTCAGCCCGGTGCAGGGAGTGATGCAGGCTGCGGTCACCTGGTGGTTCGCGAATAATTTCCTCTTTCTCTGGCTCGGTGCGATCGGTTTGGGCACGGCTTACTACACCATTCCAAAAGTGATCGGCCGTCCGGTTTACAGCTACCATCTGGCCGCGATCGGTTTCTGGACCTACGCGCTCTTTGCGAGTTGGACCGGAATGCAGCGGGTGATCGATGGACCATTCCCCGCCTGGATGATCACGGCCAGCATCGCGGCGATGATCCTTTCCATCATTCCGGTTGCGACAGTGGGTCTCAATCATCACATGACAATGCGCGGGAACTTTCCGCTCATGCGCTACAGCCCGGCTCTGCGATTTACGGTTTTTGGGTCGATTTCATACACCGTCTTTAGCCTGGTCGGGGTGTTAATTTCTCTCCGTTCGGTTGCGCGGGTGACTCATTTTACCGAGGCGGGATTGGCTTACACGCAGCTCGGGGTTTACGCCTTCTTCACTATGGTGATGTTTGGGGCGATGTACTATATCGTGCCGCGGTTAGTGGGACGGGAATGGCGTTACGCGTCGCTGATTAAGCTGCATTTTTGGGCTTCCACCTACGGCATCGGGCTCATGATTTTGATGCTGTTTGCCGGCGGGCTCGTCCAGGGAATAGACTTGAATAATCCGGGGGCTTCATTCGCAGAAAGCACGCAAACCGTGCTCCCTTATCTTCGCGGCCACAGCATCGCCAGTGTCTTGCTCACGGCGGCGCACTGCATCTTCGCGTTCCATTTTGGGATGATGCTTTTCGGTCTCGGTCGGACTTCGACGATGCCGACGTTTCTCAATCCACAGGTAGAGGATCTGAAGGAGCACGCATGAAAGGCCTACTACCATTAATCCTCGGCGTGCTCGGGACGTTCGCCTTTTCGTGGCTGGGACTGACGGTGATTCCCAATGCTCAGATTGGGCACCTGGATCCGCAGATGGATGAAGATGGTGCCGACGCCTACCCTGCGCCGAAATCCGGACTGGCCGATCGCGGGCGCGGCGTTTACGTGGCGAATGGCTGCGTCTATTGCCACAGCCAGCAAGTGCGAGCGGATTACGCTGGATCCGATATCGAGCGGCATTGGGGAGATCGTCGAAGTGCGCCGCGGGACTATTTGTTTGAGCGGCCGGTGTTGTTAGGCCGCAGCCGGCTCGGTCCTGACTTGGCGAATATCGGTAAAAGGTCGATCAACGAAGACACTGCTGAAGCGGCTCCAGTTCCTGCACCGGCGGCGGCTCCCGTCGTCGCAAGTGCACCTGCTCCAGCGGGTGCGGCGACGGTGCCGAATTCGACGTCCGCCGCGGCGCTTGCGAATCCGCCTCCGCCGGCCGCGCCTTCGGCGTCACCGGCCCCATCTGTTCCCGCTCCGGTCGCAGTCGCTAGCGTCGGCGCCAGTCCCGCCCCGCTTACGGGTGACGCGAAGAACGGGGAGCCCGCATTATATTCTGCCGCTTGGCACCATCGTCATCTCTACGATCCGCGGAGCATTTCGAAATACTCAAACATGCCGTCCTACCGTTTTCTGTATGAAAAAAGGAAAATCACCGGCGAGAGATCGGCTGAAGCACTGCCCTTGACCGGCCCGGATGCTCCGCCCGAAGGATGGGAAATTATCCCCACTTACGAGGCTCGCTGCCTCGTCGCCTATCTCATGTCGCTGGATCAATCACACGCGCTGAATGAGGTCAAGACTATGGCGGTGGCGGCGGCACCTGCTGCTGCTCCGGGAGGTGCGGCGAAATGAAAGAGCGGACTCCAGATCGTCATGCGCGCCAAGGCATGGACTATGGCGAAACCGAAGACGTGCAGGTGGTTCACGCCGCGATCCAACGCGAGAAGCGTGAACCACGTGTCGGACTCGAGCCGCTCTCCATTTGGTTGATTGCTGTTTATGGTCTGGCGGTTTTCTTCGGTGGCGCCTACTTGGGTCGATTTTCGGGCAGCTTTAGCGGAAGCGGCCTCGACCCGCTAGGCGGAGCGCCCCGCGCGGCCAAAGCCGGTGGTAGCGGCGGCGCGGAAGCTCAGGTGGCCGACCTCGGTCCGGCCGGGCGAGGCAAGAAAATTTTCTCGGCGAACTGTGCCACCTGCCACCAAGCAAACGGCCTCGGGATCGCCGGGCAATATCCACCCCTCGCTGGTTCTGAGTGGGTCTTGGGCGGCACGAAACGACTCGGCTCGATTCTGCTGAAGGGGCTGGTTGGTCCGATTACGGTGAAGGGCCAGCCGTTTGGCGCAGCAGTTATGCAACCTTGGGACAAAACGCTCACCGATGCGAAGATCGCGGACGTTCTAACTTACATTCGGCAGGAGTGGGGAAACTCTGCGCCGCCGGTCACGCCCGAGGGCATAGCGGCGTTGCGGAAAGAGCTCGCTGGCCAGGCCGATTCTTTCCACGAGGAGTCGCTGAAGGCTATTCCGGAAGATGCCATGTTGCCGGGAGGTGCCGCGGTTCCTCCCGGAGGCGCGCCGCCCGCGCCGGGAGCTAGCCCAGTTGCTGCGGCGCCGAAAGCCTGAGCGATTAGCCGCTTTTGGGCTGGTTCGGCGTTGATTTTTTAGCCGCCGCGAGATTCTGGTGTTGCAACGCACGCGCTTCGGGGCTCCGCCTCGTTGTATCTAAGATACGATGATTCAGCATAAAGACTTGGATGATCCGCAGGTGCGGGAAGTGATCGTGATTGGTGGCGGCATCGCCGGACTCTCCGCCGCAATTTATCTGGGACGTGCGCAACGCGATACGCTCGTGCTCGATTCCGGTCATTCCATGGCGAAATGGGAGCCGCGGGTGGAAAATTATCTTGGCTTTCCGGATGGCGTGGCGGGCGAAGAGTTGCTCGCCCATGGCCGGGTCCAGGCCGAGCGTTACGAAGTCCGTTTTGCCGACGATGAAATTGCGGCCGTCAAACGAGTGGAAGCTGATTTCGAAGTGCATGGCCGCGAGAGAACGTATCGCGCGCAGCGGCTTCTGCTGGCCACTGGTATCTTCCACTTGCCGCCGGAAATTCCGGGCGTGAAAGAGTGCCTCGGACACAGCATGTTTTTCTGCAAAGATTGCGATGGCGTACGAGTGCGCGGTCAGCGGATCGCGATTTGTGGAGCAAACACGGAAGCGGTCGAGTATGCCCTCGGCCTCTTGCATTATTCGCCCTGCGTCGTCATTGCCACGAATGGGGAAAAGCCGCGCTGGAGTAAGCAGCACGCGGCCTGGGTAGAAGAATACAAAATTCCCATATACGGGCGGCGGATCCTCGATGTCGAACATCGGGACCGGCAAATTCTTGCGCTCCGTTTCGACCAGGGAGAGCGGCTGAAGATCGATTACATTTTCACCACCCGCGGCGATGTTTTTCATACCAGCCTCGCGGAGCAGCTCGGGGCGAAATTGGATTCCGATGGTCAAATTGAGGTTGACCAATGCATGCGCACGTCGGTTCCGGGTTTTTATGCAGCCGGCTGCGTAACCCCCGCGAATTGCCAAATGATCATCGCCGCCGGGCAGGGCGCCGCGGCCGCTCAGGCAATCAACCGTGATTTGTTTGAAGTGAGCTTGCAAAACCACTCGCTCTCTCGGTTCCGCGAGGTGCAATTGGAGACTGAAGATACTGTCCCCGAGTCTGCGTGAGCGTCGTTCAGACCGGGTTGATCCGAGGATTTCTTCGGAAATAATCCCACGCTCGCGGATTCAATTTCCTGCTTTCTTCTTGAATTCTTTCCCGTGATATTCAGGTTCAGTCTTTCCAAAATATGGATGCTTCCACCGATCTCGCCTCGCACTCGCACGCCGCCCATGATCCGCACCACCAGGAGGATGGGCACGATCACCATGAGCTCGGGTTTTTCCGAAAATATATTTTCTCGACCGACCACAAGGTGATCGGCATCCAGTACGCACTCACCGGCCTGATTTTCCTCTTCTTCGGCTTTTCCCTCATGATGCTGATGCGGTGGCAACTGGCCTTTCCGGGCCGATCCGTCCCGTTCATCGGCAATATCCTCGCCAACGTCTTCGGTCCGCAGATGCCTGACGGGAAGATGACGCCCGATTTTTATAACTCGTTAGGCGCAATGCACGGCACGATCATGATTTTCCTCGGGATTGTCCCGGTGGCGTTCGCCGCCTTCGGTAATTTCGTTGTGCCACTGCAAATTGGTGCACCCGACATGACGTTCCCGAAGATCAACATGGCCAGTTATCAGGCGTTTTTCCTCGGTGGCTTGGTTATGCTGACCAGCTTCTTCGTCCCAGGAGGCGCCGCCAAGGGTGGGTGGACTTCCTACGCGCCGCTCTCCGTCATTACCGACAACGGGCCCGGCCATGACATCTTTTGGAACGGTCAGACGCTCTGGCTGGTCGGGTTTATCTTGCTGATCACGTCGTCTCTTCTTGGAGCGGTTAATTTTATCACGACGATCATCCAATTGCGGGCCAAGGGGCTCACTTGGATGCGACTTCCGTTCTTCGTTTGGACGCAGCTCATCACGGCCTTTCTTTTGCTGCTCGCTTTTCCTCCTCTCGAGGCGGCCGTGGTCATGCAACTGATGGATCGCATCGCATCGACCAGCTTTTTCATGCCGGCCGGGTTGATCGTGAATGGCGCCGCCCTCCAGATCAGTGGCGGCGGCAGTCCGCTCCTCTGGCAGCATTTGTTTTGGTTCTTAGGCCATCCGGAAGTTTACGTCCTGATTCTTCCCGGCATGGGGATCGTGGCCGAAGTCATCGCCAATAACACCCGCAAGCCGCTCTGGGGTTACAAGTCCCTCGTCTTTGCCGGTCTCGTGCTCGGTTTTCTTTCGTTCATCGTCTGGGCGCATCACATGTGGCTAACCGGGATGGGAACGACGGTGAGCGCGTTTTTCCAAAC
>JBDUAE010000337.1:0-2758 GCA_040004805.1 Chthoniobacterales bacterium
CGCATCCGGACGACGAAAACACCGGCCTCATCTCGTATTGGGCGAACGGCGCACTCTACGACACCGCTTATCTCTCCATGACGCGGGGCGACGGCGGGCAAAATCTGATCGGCCCCGAGCTCGGGCCGCAGCTCGGCGTCATTCGCACGCAGGAATTGCTCGCCGCGCGACGGATCGATCACGGTCGGCAATTTTTCACCCGCGCGAACGATTTCGGCTTCTCCAAGTCGGCCGCCGAAACGCTCCGGATTTGGGATCGCGAGAAAATTTTAGCCGACACGGTTTGGGCAATTCGGAAGTTCCGCCCGGACGTGATCGTGACTCGTTTTCCGCCGGACGATGACAAAACCCACGGGCACCACACCGCCTCTGCCATTCTCGCGCAGGAAGCGTTTAAGCTCGCGGCCGATCCCATAAAATTCCCCGAGCAATTAAAGCTGGCCGAGCCGTGGCAGCCGCAGCGGCTTTTCTGGAACGCATCGCAATTTTTCTTCCGTGCGCGCAACGTGCCGTTCGACGAAACCGGTTTGCTCAAAGTGGAGGCGGGCGGTTATCAGCCGCTTCTCGGAAAATCGTATTCCGAAATTGCCGCCGCCAGTCGCACCATGCACAAAAGCCAAGGCTTCGGTGTCAGCATCGAGCGCGGCGAGCAGACCGAGTATTTCAAGTTGCTCGCGGGCGATGCGCCCAAAGACGGTGACATTTTTTCTGGCATCGATCGCACTTGGCATCGCATCCCGAAAGCCGGCGAAATCGCGGGGAAGATCGATGACATCATCGCGCATTACGACATGGAAACGCCGTCCCGCTCCGTGTCCGCGCTCCTGGAATTGCGTGGCCTGATGGGGAAATTAGACGACGCGTTTTGGGTCCGCTCCAAACTGGCGGAAGTCGATCGTCTCATCGGTGCGTGTCTCGGCTTGCATCTCGAAGCGGTCACGGAAAAGCCCGCGGCGCAGCCCGGCGAAACCATTTCTCTGCAACTCGAAGCGATCAATCGCTCAACCGTGTCGGTTAAATTCAAATCCGCGCGCCTGCTCGCGGATGGCGAGGTCACTCCGCTCGATGCCGAGCTCAAGCACGACGCGCTTTTTCTCAAGAAAGTTTCGCTTCAACTGCCGACCACGCTTCCCTTCACCCAGCCGTACTGGCTCCGCGAACCCGCTACGCTCGGCACCTTCGCTGTCGCAGATCAATCATTGATCGGGCGTCCCGAGAATCCACCGCCATTTCCGATCGAATTCACTCTCGAAATCGGCGGCCAGGAAATCGTTTACGCGGTCGAGCCGCGCTTCCGCCAGGTCGATCGCGTGCAGGGCGAAGTGAGCGAGCAACTCGTGATCGCGCCGCCCGCTTTCGTCGAGCTGCCGCGGCCCGTTTTTGTCTTTGGCAATTCTGCGCCGAAAACGGTGAACGTGCGCGTGATTGCCTCCGCGGAAAAGGTCAGCGGCAGCGTCGCGTTGGAGGCGCCTTCTGGTTGGAAGGTCGAACCCGCCGGCTGTCCGGTGGAATTGCAGGGCACCGAAAGCGAAACGACCTGCATTTTTCAAGTCACGCCGCCGCAGGAGCGGGGCGAGGGGACGCTGCGCGCGATGCTTACGCTTGGTGGCACGAAGCAGCCCGCGTTTAGCCGACAGCGCATCGCCTATCCGCACATTGCCGCGCAGACTTTAATCTCACCGGCACAGGCGAAACTGGTCCGCGCTGAGATCGTGAATAAAGCGCCGCTTGTCGGCTATTTGCCCGGGGCCGGCGACGCCATTCCCGAGAGTCTGCGCGAGATCGGTTCCGAGGTGAAAGTGTTGGAAGACGGCGACGTGAAGGCTGCGAATCTCGCGCGCTTCGATGCCATCGTGCTCGGCGTGCGTGCGGCCAACGTCAGCCCCGGCCGGGTTAGCGTCTGGTTTCCGGAGTTGCTGGCCTACGCGAAAAACGGCGGTGTCGTCGTGATGCAATACAACACCACGCCCGGGCCGAAACCGGAACAGTTGCCCTACCCGCTCAAGGTCTCGCGCGATCGCGTCACGGAAGAAGATGCCGCCGTACGCCTGCTCGCGCCCGAGCATCCGGTTTTGAATTTCCCCAACAAAATCACCGCGGATGATTTCGCCGGTTGGGTGCAGGAGCGCGGGCTTTATTTCCCTAACGAGTGGGATAAAGCGTGGACGCCCATCCTTTCCAGCAACGACACCGGCGAGAAACCGCTCGATGGCGGATTGCTCGTCGCGCGGGTCGGGAAAGGCTGGTGGGTTTACACCGGATATTCCTGGTTCCGCGAACTTCCCGCAGGCGTGCCGGGCGCGTATCGGATTTTCGCTAACATGATTTCGCTCGGGAAAGCGAAGCCGTGAAGCCGCCAAAGTCGGAACAGGCGGAGATCGTGCCGCTCTTCGGCCGCTGGCCCGTCGCCTACGCCTTCGTCGTCGCGGCTTTCGCACTCGAGGTCGCGCTCTTCTATTTGCTGGACCGCTGTTTCGCGTGAGCTGGATCGATTACACGGTTCTCCTCGCGACGCTGCTCGCGATTGCCGTTTACGGACACTGGCGCACTCGGCGGGATCACGATCTCGGCCACTATTTGCATGGCGATGAAACGATTCGCTGGGGAACGATCGGCCTCTCCGTCATGGCGACGCAGGCGAGCGCGATCACGTTCCTATCCACGCCCGGGCAGGCTTACGAAAGCGGGCTCGGGTTTGTGCAGAATTACTTCGGTCTGCCTTTCGCGCTGATTGTTGTCTGCGTCGTTTTCATCCCGA
>JBDUAE010000054.1:0-9229 GCA_040004805.1 Chthoniobacterales bacterium
CTGGGGACAACGTGCTTGGGGAGTTTGCCGGGAGTGGAGTTGAAATCGAAAGGTTTTTCCGCGCGCATAATGGCGATGGTGAGAAGCAAGGTCACTGCGGTGGGAGGAAAGCGTGACACGGGGAGCAATAGACTCGACTTGTGTGCGCTTGCACCTTTCGGAATCGGGGTTTTCGCGAAAAGGGGAGAGGTCTTATCGCTGGTTAGGCGAGACGAGCCCTCAACTATTCGACCACGAGCAGGAGCACGAGCTGGCCATCGCCGATTTGCGGTCCACGGATGACGAGCGGGCTGCGTTTGCTGAGGCGAGCTTCGGTTTCGAGGAGAAGCTTCTTTTCCTGAAAAAGCTGCAGATTCAAAAGGTAGGAGGAGCCCCCTTGAATGCCTTTCGAATCGACGTGGAGAGAGAAATATTTACTCGTCGCCAACCAATTTTCTTCGCCGTTGTTGAGCGATTTGCGGGATTGCCCGATGACTTGGAATTGATTGTAGCCGAAGAGCTGTTTGAGCGTTCCTTCGAGGTGGGTCAGCTCGGCCGGAATCGGTGTGGGCGCCGGCACGTTATTGGCCATTACCAGTCCGCTCCAGACGGTCTCAGTCGCTTGGGTTGAGGCCATGCCCAAGGTGAGCAGGCTGACGATCAAGACGACGCCGAGTCGACCGAATGGGAGCGGAGCGGTCGACATCACTATTTTGCGGCGTACTCGGAAGGAAGCGACTGCAGGCCGTTGACCCAAACCACCGTCACTTTGTTTTCCTTTGACTCAAAGATCGAAATGTTTGCGTTAGGGCTCACCGCTGGATCGACACGAGCGTCAATAATCTGCGTGAGGTAGGCGGAGCGGCCGCCCACAGTTTTCTCGCGCATGACGAAGAAGGTGAAGACGGAGAGCAAGGCCAAGGACGCCGCGCCGGTCCAAACCAAGCGACCGATGGACCACCAACTCTCACGTGCCTTCGTTTCCGGACGCGGCGATGCGCTCGCGGCCTCGCGCTCGATTTCCTGCAGGAGTTGGTGCTGGAAAAATTCTCCGTTTGCCATGGCCCGGACGCCGATTCGTTCCCGGAGAAGGTTACCGAGTTTGAAGGCCTCCTGCTTCTCCATTTCTGCGACGGAAATATCGGGGAGCGAGGCCTTAAATTCGGCGAGCTCTTCGCCGCTGAGTTCCCCATCCACCCAAGCAATCCAACTTTCCTCAAATGTTTTCATAAACATCCCTCAGTAAATTCTGCAATTTTTTCCGCGCGTAAAAGAGTCGTGACATGACGGTGCCGATCGAGCACTCGAGCGTCTCCGCGATTTCGTGGTACTGCATGTCGTCTATTTCTTTCATCAAAATCACCGCCCGGTGCTCCGGTGAAAGCTGCGCAATCGCGGCATCAATCCGGGCCCGGATTTCCTGGTCCTGCATCCGCTCGTGCGGAAGGGCGTCGGCTTTCGGTGCGGTACGGGAGGCCGGCTCGATTTCTTTCAGTTGAATGGCGTCGTCGAATTCCGCGCCTGAACCTTTGACCTGTTTCTTGCGCAGCCAATCGATCGTCACGTTCATGACGATGCGATAGACCCAAGTGTAGAAAGAAGATTGTCCGCGAAAGCGACCAATCGATTTCCACGCCTTCAGGAAACTGTCCTGGGCCAAATCCCAGGCGTCCTGCTCGCTGTGTACCATGTTATAAATCATACCGAAAACTCGCGTCCGGTAGCGACCGACTAACTGATCGAATGCCGCGGTGTCACCCGCCTGACATTGCTGGACCAGATCCGCGTCCGATTTTTCGGCCGGGGCCGGAGTCGCTTCCGTATGCATGAGGTAGGACGGATGGGCGGCTAATTCATTCAACCCCGAAGGCTTTCGGGGCTAAAGGCTGCCGAAGCGCCGCAGCCATTCGCCACGATACTCGCCCATCAGGGTGATGATGCCGTCGCGCACCTGAAAGAGTCGTTGCTCGAGGCCGGAATTTTCGCGTGAGGTGATGAGCCGTTCCGTGACCATTTGCCGAGACGCATCCATCGAGACGGTGATGGCCTTTAAGGCGCGCTTCAGGTAGGCGATGGTCATCCCGATTTCGTCGACGTCGTCGTCGCTGAGGGCGGCGGCTAATTTGGCGCTGGCGAGCGCGGAATGCGTCGCGAGTTTTACCGCGGACGGCTCGTTTTGCAGCGTCGGGTTTTGATCGAAAAGCTGATCGATGCGCACGGTCAAAGCGAAGGCCGCCCGATACAGGCTGTGATCCTCGAAGTTATCCAGCGCGGTTTCTTTTTCGGAGTCCTCGCTGGATTCCTCGGTGTCGTCAGTACTGGCTTCATCGGCGAGGAGAGCGTCGACTTCGTCAGTCCATTCCTGGCCTTGCAGCAATTGGCCCCAACCCATTTCACGCGCAATGATTTGGTCGCGTTCCGGGTGATCAAGATACTTCTCGAGCAACTCCATGTACTTCTCCGTTTTGTGATCCTGCTGCTGGAGAAAGCGCTCCCACTCGTACTCATCCCAAGCGCGGTTCGGCTCGTGATCGTAGCCCGGCATGACTTTCTCTTAAGGCACCTTACGGAAGCGTGCAAAAAAGTTTTGCCCGAATTGGGACGCGGCGAGAAATTGTGTTCTGACGGACTCGTCATCCTGAGCGGAGCGCAGCGGAGGCGAAAGATCTCGCAATTGATCTGGCGGTTCCAAATTAGAACCCCCTTGCTTCGGCTGAAAGATCGGCCACCTAACGACCCATTCTCCGCGACGGCGAGATTCTTCGCCGTCTTCGCGGCTCAGGATGACGGCGTCGGCGTGGCGGGAGCGACGGTCGCGGGTGCGTTTTCGTTTTCACGTTGGACTTGCAGCCGCAACTGTCCGCAGGCGGCGTCGATGTCGTGTCCTTTTTCCAGACGAAGGGTCGAGACGATGCCGTGATCGCGCAGGATGGCGTGAAAGCGTTCCTGGCGAGCCCGGGTCGGGCGAGCCCAGGGCAAGCCTTCGACCGTGTTGTATGGAATCAGATTCACCTTCGCGGATAAACGGCGAGCGTGTTTCGCCAGCTCGTGCGCCTGCTCTTCGGTGTCGTTTACCTCCGCGATCAGGATGTACTCGAAGAGCATCCGGCGTTTGCGCGCCACATAATAATCGCAAGCCTCGAGCAACGTCGGGAGCGGATATTTGCGATTCACCGGCATGATTTGACTTCGCACCTCATCGGTCGCGCCGTGCAACGAAAGGGCGAGGCGAAACTGCGTCGGCTCAAGCGCGAGTTCGCGAATCTGCGGCGCGAGGCCACTGGTGGAGACGCTGATATGGCGCGCGCCGATCTCCATTCCCCAAGGCGCGTTAATAATGCGGATGGCGCGGAGCACGTTTTCGAGGTTGGCGAGAGGCTCGCCCATGCCCATGAAGACGACATTATCGATGCGCTGCCCGGTCTCCTTTTCGACCGCGAGTAATTGGGCAACGATTTCCCCCGCCGCGAGATTGCGCGTCCAGCCATCGAGTCCGCTGGCGCAAAATTTACAGCCGTAAGCACAGCCGACCTGGCTGGAAACGCAGATGGTGCGGCGAGTGGAACGTTCGCCAGAAAGTCCAGGCGAAGCGGGAATCAGGACGGACTCGATTAAATTGCCGTCACTCAAACGGAAGAGAAATTTTTGCGTGGTGTCTTTCGAACCCAACACGCGCACGATTTCCGGCGCACTCAGCTCCCAATTTTCGGCCAACTGCGCGCGCAACGACTGTGGAAGATCGGACATTTCCTCGAGTGAGCTGACCCGCTTTTCATAAAGCCAGTCGACGATCTGCTTGGCGCGATACGGCCGATGCCCCTCCGCTCCGAGTTGCGCCGACAATTCCTCGAGAGTGACGGAATGCAGGGAAGGTTTGCCGACGATGGCCATGGCGGACGTTACCACAAGCAGCGCGCGGCGAATATTTGCTTCGACAATTCGCCGCTAACGTCTTCCTTGCTGCCGCGGAGCCTTTTCGCACTTCATGAAATCTAACGAAATTTTTCAACGCATGCCGCCGGCGATGGCAGCGGAAATCTTCACTTTTTTGCAGCGCGAACAGAAGCCGGTTTACAAGGCGGCGGTCCAGGGTCTGGCTACGCAACGGAATCTACGCGGCGTTTTTATCGAACGGAAGCCGCCGGCCGAGCGCCATCCCTGGCTACAGGCAGCGTTGAGCCGACCCGTGAGCAGCGCGCTGGCCAGTCATCTTTTGCAGGGCTGGCTGCTCGCGGCCCAAAAGCCGATGCTGAATGATTTCCTCGACGCGCTGGAAATTCCGCACGCTGAGGACGGCACCGTGGAGGAGCTGCCGGCTTCCCCGCCGAAGGAGAAAATCACTGCGGCGGTGTCAGGTTTGCTGGAAAAATATCCTGCCACGACGGTCGCGATTTATCTCAACGCTTTTCGTGAAATGGACAGCGCAGTGCAATGGCCCGCGCTGGATGAAATCCTGGCGGAGGATGCGCGGCTTCGGCTAGAGAAAGTGGAGTAGCGCTTCCCGCACGCCAGCGCCACACACTCCGGCCGCAACGTAACCGCGCGCCGCGCGCACGACGTCTTTGACTTCTTCGATCGCGTTTCCCGGGCACGACGGAAACTGCGCGTAACGGCCGTCCAACATGGAGAGATCATTGAAATGGTCTCCGGCGGCGAAAGTTTGTTCGCGCGGAATTTCCAGTAATCGCTGTAGTTCCGCGAGCGCCGCGCCTTTGTGATAATCCGCGTGGCAAAACCGCAGATAGACGGTGTTGTGCTGGTAGTGGAATGAGGGATGCGCCGCGCGAGCCTGATCGATGAATTTGATGATGCGCGCCATCTCGACTTCGTCCTGCGCGATCAATCCTTCCGGTCCGTGGGCTTCGTGGATGACGCGGGCGCGCGTCTTTTGTTGCACGAAATCGATCACCTCGGCGAAAACGGAAGAGGCGGAGACGTAGAGTTCCGCGTGATCGCGCGCGACGCGTTTGTTCCAATCGCCAAACGCTTCCCACCGGGTCGGTTTCGAAGTGGGGCGGAAGACATCGCGCTCGCTCGTGAGGATGAAATCGGGCCGCACCGGAAAATCGAAATCAACCAACCCGGATTCAAGTAAATCGCGGGAGCGACCGGTATTAATCGCCCAGATCGCGCCGCCTTTTTGCAAATCCTCGATCAGATCCATGCAGGCGGAATCGAGCACCGGATCGCTGTGATGCGCCACGAGGGTGCCATCGAAATCGGTGCTGAGAAGACGAAGATTTTCCGGCATGAAGCGGGCAACTTAGAGGCAGGCGCGGAAGTGGCAACGCAACGGCGTCCTCGGTTGCGTGTCGGCTAAATTTTGCGGACAGTTCTCGCCATGAAATCCGCTTACGAACTGGCGATGGAACGGTTGGAGAAAAATGCGCCCAGCGTTTCGCTCACCGATGCCCAGAAAGCGCAGATCGCGGAGATCGACTCCAGCTACCGCGCGAAGATTGCCGAGAAGGAATTGTTTCTGAAGGATGAGATCCGCAAGGCCAAAAGCCTCGAAGAAGCGGAGGGACTCAGGAAGCAGCTCGCGGTCGAGGTGCGCCGTCTGCACGAAGATTGCGAAACGAAGAAGGAAAAGCTGCGCGAAGACTTCGCTGGAAAAGCTTGATACCCCGCCCGCCGTCCGCGCCCTTCTTCTTGCTGGCCGGGCTCGCGTTCACAAGCGCGCCCCAATACTGAAATTGGTAGCGCCGGTCGTTCTCGCTCCGCAGCGCCAGGTCGCGCGCCGCGTCCCGATCGCCTGGTGTGCGCCGATCGCTTCGTACGTCGCCCGGCTCTTGTAGCGGCCCTTCCAGCCGTTTCTCCATCAGCGAGATGGCGAGGTGGGTAATGTCGAGGCCGATCCACTTGCGCATTGCCTTCTCCACCGCATCCACCGGAGGCCGACAAGAGCAGATGGATCTGACCCGTGCCGACCACTTAAGCTTTGCCAATAATTGTTGCTAAAACTTCCTCGAGCTTGGCCACGCGGGTCTCGATGCGTTCGAATATTGCACTCGTGGCGGTGGTCGCTGCTTCGCGCCGATGTGCGACCACCAATGCGCGGGCCAGTGGGGCCGCGACGTCGGTTAGCGCCTCGCGCTCGTCCTTCCCCAACATGCTGCCATCGGCGCGGCGCCCTAACAGCAGCCAGCCCACAGTGCAGCTACCGGCGGGGACCATCGCAATGCGCAGCGGAAGCATCGGATCGTCACTGTCGCTCTCGATCGCTTGGTTTGCAGGGAGCCATGCAGCGCGCCATGCGGCGAAGGCTTCGGGGTCGAGATCGAGAGTGGCGACACAGTCATCGCCGAAAAGCACGGCACCGCGAGTGACATGCATCAGCGCTGCCACCCGGCCGAGTGTGGCCTCGGCCAATTCGGTCGGGGTTCCCGTTTCCCGTAAATCGGCGGTAAGCACAGGTAGGTCATGACGCAAGCGGATCAGGTCTTTCTGAAAGCGGTTTTCCGCCCAACGAGTCATGCGATGGTGCAGCGGCACGACCGCGACCGCCGCCAGCCCCGCCGCGATTCCCCCCGCGAGTGCGCGGAGATGCTGCCCGACATACTGTTCGCCGACGGTTTCGATAACCTTTTCGGTGCCGGCGAAGATGCCCAGCAATGCAATTGTAAGCATTGTCAGGGCAGCCGAGCGGCTGATCGCAGCCTCCACATCATACAGCCGCAGGCGCAACAACGCGAAGAGCAGGACGACGCAGGCCGCAACGGTTCCAAGCTTGCCGCTTAGTTCCTTCAGTAGGAAGAGCCACGCCCTGATTCCTTCATTCGCGACGGTCATGCTCAGGCTCTCTAGCACGAACTGGACGGTTATCCCGGCAACGAAAAAGGAGACGCCGAGCGTTAACCATTTGAGCTGTTGCCGCTCGATCCCGGGCAAGGATACGTGAAAGCGCGCGAACACGACACCCAGCGTCATCAATAAGGCCAGATGGCCGACGAAGTCGATCTCCGCGCCGCCAAGGAAAAGCGGAATCGAGGCCCCTACCTCAAGGACGACGATCAGGGCCAATACCAGGACAATCCAGCGTGGCTTGAGCCGGCCGGCCGGGAACAGCACGACGCCGCCAAGGAACGCAATGACACCGATCAGGCTGCCCAAGTATCCGGGCCACGGCACGGTCCCGAGCAGAGATGGCAGTTCCGACACGTATTGCAGACAGATTCCGGTCACCATCAGCGCCGAAACCGGGTCGCGAGGACGCCGCAGATACAGCACGCCGAACGTGATGATGGCCATGACTGCGCCGATTATGGAGAGCCATGTGCCGGCCCAGCGGCGACCCGTGAAAGTGATCCCGGTGCCGGCGTAGGCGTCGCGTAGGTAGCGAGCGCTGCGCGTTAGGTGAAAATCGCTGGCGTGCCCCGTCGCGTCCTCGATCTGCACTGTGATAGGGCTGCCTTCGGACCCGCGGAGCAGGCGCGACGTGCGCTCGCTCCAGAAATTCTCGCCACGAACGTCCGCGCCGTCGATCGCCACAAGCAGACCGTCGGGCATTTTCGCGGCGCGGGCCTCATCGCTGAACGCACTAACCGCAATTGATCCAGGCCGCGAAGGGACGCGGCGCATCCCGGCGTCGTAGAGCGCGGTCAGCGCCGGATTGTCGTGCCGATCGGTAAAATAGGTCCCGACCGTGCCTATGAGCAACGCCACTGCCAGAAGCAGCCCGCCCGCGATCCGATATAGGCGCAGGAGCGATCCGTTGAGGGGGGCAAGATGGTCAGTATGTATCAAGAACCCCCCGATCACCCCAAAGCCAGCTATCCTCAAAAGCCGTGATCGAGGCGTTGCAATGTTGGAGATAGAAGTTGTTCACTGCAGTCCAGAGCCGATTTCGGAGAGGTTTGTTGACTTCATCGCTTTGGGGTTCTTCAACGGCTTTAGCCCTATGCGCTGTGAGAACGAAGTCGTCTTCTACTTCCGCCGCCCATCCGGCTCTTTGGCGACGCCTTTCAAGGGTTTGCCATCGCGTTTTACGTCCATGAACTCGCCCTTCTGCGGGCCGCCCGGGGTTTCGTTGCGTTTGGTGTAGTCGCCCGTTCTTGGATTTTTGCTTTGGGTGCGCGCGGTAATCGAGCCGATGCGTGAGCCTTTGCCGGTGTCTTTTGCCATGCGTTGAGTCTCTTCTGGCACGATACTACCCGTCCGTAGAGGCGGAGGACAAGACAAACACTCTGCATCGTGGTTTAGCGGTCGCGCATCGAAGACGCAGTTTCACGAGTCGGCGGCTAGGGCTTGGGAAATGACGCCTCCGGGTTGCGAAACGGGCATTTCGGGTCGCGAAATGGCATCTTTGGCCGGCGAAACGGCGACTCGGGGTGGCGAAATGGCCGCTCGAGGTGGCGAAACGAACGCTCGGTGTCCCGAAATGATACACGACGCCGGGGCGAACGACTCTACTGGTTACGCAATCGCTGCTGCGGGTGGCGAAACTGTCGCTACGAACTGGCGATGGGCATTTCGCAGTTGCTGGGCGAGGCCATCGCTCGGCAGAATCGTGGATGCGGGCTCGAACGCGCCGGCCGCGCGCCGCCGCCCGGACCGTAGGCAATTTCCCCGGGGCGACGGGAGCGCACGTTGCCCCTACGCCGCGGGGCGGCTAGACCGTCGTCTGGAGTTCCGGCTTCGGGCTGCGATCACCGCGCTTCGGCAGATCGGGATCGAGGAAGCCGAGCATGTGGGCGTGTTTGATGACGCGGACGCCTTCTTTTTTCTGCATGTCGGCTATTTGCTGATGGAAGGCTTCCATCTTCGTCCAGTGCACTTTGGGACGGAAATGATGTTCGGCGTGGTAGCCGTTGTAGAAGAAGAGCCAGTTGTAGATTTTCCCGTAGCTGCTCACGCCCCACGCGATCGGCTTATCGGGATCGCCGCCGTAGTGGCGGAAGTAGCCGTTTAAATAACTGAAGCAGTGGCCGAGGTAGAAGAAGGGCAGGAAGAAAAAGATCACGTAGCGCCAATTGAAGAGGAACATGACGAAGAGGGTGGTGGCGAAGGCGGCGAGCTCGAGGTTGCCCCAGATGAGTTCGCTCCGGCCGCGTTTCCGCAGTTCGCGCCCGATGGCGGCGGGATTGTCGCGGAAGAAGCTGAGGAAGACGTAGCTCCACGCATTCTCCGGCTCGTCGTCGTGGCCATGTCGGTAAATGGAGAGCCAGTCGATCGTCTCGCCATTTTCATCCCGGCGATCGGAGTTGCCCTTGTGATGCTGCATGTGGACGGCGTCGTAGTAGGTCTGCGA
>JBDUAE010000338.1:0-2755 GCA_040004805.1 Chthoniobacterales bacterium
GGATCACGAGACCGAAGGGCGCAGGATTTGCCTCGAGGCGATAGGAATACTCGGGCGCGGGATAAACACTAAAATAAAGACGCTCGGGATCGAGTGGGGCGGGACGAACAAGATTTTGATCGAGGTTGTATTTCGGCACACCGCCATTCGGCGGGATGCAAAGATAAGTCGCGAGCAACGAAAGGAACGTCACGCTCGCCGGGGCCCAGGCGCGAGCGCGCGTCGATTGCAACGCCGCCCAGAGCGCGCCAATCACAAGAAGTGCCAGCAAGGTTCGGACGCCGTATGGCCCGCCGGAATTCGTCAGCCACATCGCGAATCCCGCCAAGAGCAGCAGCGCAATCGATAGGATGGCCGGATTCCAACGCGCGGAACGCTGTCGGCTATTTTGCAGCGCTTCCGCCGCCACCAGAGCTAGCACGAGATGCAAAAACGGCAGCCACCGGAAACTCCAGCGGAAAACGCTCGCCGTCGGCAGCATCGTCAGGACCACGACCACGAGCAGGAGGCCCAACTCCCAGCGCATCCGCCTAACGAGTAATCGCCCTTCTGCCAGCAAACCATAAACCAAAGCCGCCGGTGCGACCAATCCTGCGGCCAACTCCGTCGCGGTGTGGGAGGTCAGGCGCGTGGAAAAATCCGCCCACGGCACCGTCCAGGCCGGCAGGACGAGACCCGGCCACGCCGTCACCGGCACGAGCCATTGCCAATGCGACGCGCTCTCCTGCGTTTGCCGGGCCGAGCCGCTCATGTAATCGAGCAACGCCATCCAAGCCGGCGCAGCCAGACCGAACCCGAGCACAGTGCCCACGAGCAAAGGCAAAACTGCCGAAAGGCTCCGGGTCTGCGTGAGCGCTCGGAGTGCGAGCCAGCCGAACAACAAACCCAGCATGACCACGGTGTAAGGAAAGCCGCCGGTGACGAGCAGGTAAACGAAGGGCGCCGGCCACAAAAACCGCCCGCGCCCGCGCCCAGGATCAAGCGCGCGTTCCGCGCCCCACCACGCCCACGGCAGCCAGGCGAAAGCACCCAGCGCGCCGAACCAATCGGTCGCGCCCCAGCAAACCATCCAACCACTCAGCGCCGCGATCAGTGCCACCATCACCGCGAGCGGGGCCTCCAGTTTGCGCTCTCGGCCTAACAAGTAACCGCCCGCAGCCAGGACGAAGAGATGTGCGAGCGAAAGCGCCGCCGCCTGTTGCGGAAAACTGAGCGGCAGTTTCCAAATCGCGACGACCGCTGCGTTCACAAAAACCGAGAAGGTTCCGTATTGAAATTCGCCCGCGAGATTTCCGCAGACCCAGGAATACGGGCTGAGCAACGGGAGGTTCCCCTCCGACCAACTGCGCGCGACATCGGCGAACACCGGCAAGATGGAAAGCTCGTAATCGTCGTTCCAAAACAACAACGGATTGTGCGAGAGCAGGGCCGCGAAAAAAACTAGGACAAGGCCGCCGCAGCAGAGTGCTCCGGCCCAATCTCGACTCCAGATGGCGCTGCGTTTTTCCACTTCGCCAGCCACGATTCGCGAGGGCCTCCGGTTACAAGACGACGGGTGCGCCTTCGGTCATGACGAGCACCTTTTTCTCGATCCCGGCTTCGCGCGCGCAGGCCAGCAAACGCGCCGGTGGCTCGTCGAGCGGCTCGTAACCGAGGCGAAAACTTCCGTAATGCATCGGGACGAGCGTTTGTGCCTTTAGTTCTTGAAAAGCCTGCACCGCCTGCTCGGGATTCATGTGGACCTCGCGCCCACTCGGTGGGTCGTAAGCGCCGATCGGAAGGAGCGCGATCTCGATGTTATAACGCTTCCCGATTTCTCGAAAGCCATCAAAGTAGGCGCTGTCGCCACAGTGGAAGATAGAGCGATTCTCCGCCTCGATCACGAAGCCGCCGAAGCCGCGGTGCGAGTCATGCAACATTCGTGCGCCCCAGTGGTGGCAGGGCGTCATGGAGATGCTGAGCGGGCCGAGATCGAGACGTTGATAATGATCCATCTCATGCACGATATCGAACCCAAGATCGTGCACGAGATTGCCGACACCGACCGGGACCACGATCGGTTGTTGCGCGGCGACTTTGCGCAAGGTGCGGCGATCGAGGTGATCGAAATGCGCATGCGTCACCAGGACGACGTCGATCTCCGGGAGATGGAATAGATCGAAGCCGGGCTTTTTCAGGCGCTTGATCACCTTCAGCCACATCGACCAATTCGGATCGATCAAAATATTGACGTCCGGGGTTTGAATCAGAAACGAGGCATGCCCGATCCAGGTGATGCCGATCTCGCCGCGTTTTACCTTCGGAAAAAGCGGAAGCCCCCCCTTCCCCGCGCGCTTCGTGAAGAGCGAAGGAATGAGAACGCTGGTGAGGAAATTGCGCTTGTGCCAATCCGCGCTTGGTCGGAGCCCGACCTTGGTGTGAGCGCTCGAGGCCACCGCATTTTCCGTCGGCTGCAGGATGCTCCGCTGACTTTTTCTGGAGAAAGGAATCGGCACGCCGGGGCAGCATATAAGCGGAGAGAAGTGAAGCAACCGAGGGCGATTCTTGTTTTCGTTCTAACTGGTTTCTCACTACGCTGACCGGCATGGAGGTGGCGATAAAGGCGTGGCCGCGTCAACCCTTCCTTGGACTCGGGGCCGCAGCCATCGCGGGCATCCTCGCCGCAGAGGAGTTTCCCTACCCTTGGTTAGGCTGCGGGTTGTTTCTCGGCGCGGCGTTGCTCGCTTGGTTCAGCCAGAGATCGAGTGTCGTCTAT
>JBDUAE010000055.1:0-9210 GCA_040004805.1 Chthoniobacterales bacterium
AGGTTGATCAGCATGCGCGGGGAATCGCTTCCAGACGCGATCGTTCGCTCTAGAAAAGTCCGCTGATCTTTCCAATCGAAGGTGCGAAGAAAGGTCCGACCGGCGCAGAAGAGCATCCAAATTCCCACCACGCTCACGATGAGGCTACGACGAATGGGTTGCGGCGCCTGCAAGAGGCGCGCGGCCAGCAGGCCCAGCGCGAGGAAGAGAAACGCGCTCGGGACGTAGAGCCAATGCTCCGCCACGGTCGCGTTTAATGGGATGACTCCGCTGATGGGGAAATAGGCGACCAGGCCCAGAATTAAACAGGTGAAAACGCTGGGATCGCGCCGCCGTTCTCGGAGAAGCCAGTAAATGAAAGCGCAAAAAAGAATCAGCCCCGCTAGAGTCTGTAGCTCTTTGCGCGCGGCCGTGGCCATGCCGCCGTTGCTCATTCCGTAGGTGCGCGTTTCGACGTCACGGTCCATCCGGAGATTCGCTGGAAACGCGAGCAGACCGGCATATTCGGCGAAGGCGCGAGCGATCAAGATGGGACGGGCTAAGAGCGGCGCCGGCGCATGGATCCGCGGCGCGGGATAATGTTCCGCTCCCATCCGGAGTGTGAAATAACCGACGAGAACAAAAAGCGCGACCACGCCAGCGCGGAGCGCCGCTTTCCAGTGGCGACGCAGGAGAAGGAGCACGAGCCAGAGAGCGAGGAAAATGAGGCCGGCTTCCTTGCTCAAAGCGGCCAGGAACAGCGCAAAGGCGGCGCCGAGTTGCAGAAGCCAATACGCACGCCCGTTAGTCCGCAAGCTGCGTAACCCGAGATAGAGCGCGAGAAAACCGAAGGCGGCTGCGAGCGGATCTGCCCGCCCGGAAATGTAAACAACGGCGCTGGTCTGCAACGGATGCAGCGCCCACGCCAGCGTGACGAGGAATGGAACAATTCGCCGAACACGTTCGCTGATCGAAAAATATCGGAGCAGTTCGAGCGAGAAAAAGTACAGCGCCACCGCGGCGGCCGCGTGCCAGGCGATGCTGCTAAAATGGTAGCCGGCCGGGTGCAAGTGAAACGCGGCGTAGTCGGCTAAATAACTCAACCGTTGCAGCGGCCGATAAAAATCGGATGCGGTGGCATCGATGAAGAGAAAGTGTTGAAAGCTCTCCGCCAGCAGCCGCCAACTCCGGATCAGTGGATCGCGCAAAATCAGCGCGGTGTCATCCCAAACGAAGCCGTCCTGCAAGGCCGGTGCGTAGGCGAGAAAGATCGCGCCGACCAGCGCGAGCAAGAGAAGAATTTTTTTCACCGGTTAAATCGATTGGACAGAATGATTAAGATGCACGTCTAGGTTTGGGAATGTTTTACGCGCTTCGCTGCTCCGTTGTTTTGTCCGCCATCGCCCTGCTTGCGAGCAGCGCGCGTGCCGCCGGGGTTCCGGAGGATTGCACCCAGCTGCTGGTGGCGACGGCGCCGGACTGGAATTCCATGCAGGGCGAGATGCGAATGTATGAACGCAGCCGCGGCGGGAAGTGGGCGGCGCAGGGCGAGGCGATCCCAGTCTTATTCGGCAAAGCGGGGCTGGCTTGGGGAATTGGACTGGCTGGGCAGGATGAAAAGGGCCTCCACAAAAAGGAACGCGATAAGCGTGCACCGGCGGGCGTCTTTCGCCTCGGTAAAATTTACACCTATGATGCGCAGCTCCCGTCCGGAGCCGACTACCCATTTCGCCAAGTCACCGCGGCTGACGCCTGGATCGACGATCCAACGCTGCCTAATTACAACCGCTTCGTCACTATTCCAGATCCGGCGAACCCGCCGCCGTGGTTCGAGAAACAGGAAATGCGACATCACGATTTTGCGTATCGCTGGATAATCGATATCCGGCACAACTCCGATCCGCCCGTGGCGGGCGCAGGCAGCGCGATCTTTTTTCACATTCGGCGTGGCCTGACCCGGCCCACTTCCGGCTGCACTTCCATGGCAGAGGAAAATCTCGTGCGCGTGATTCAGTGGTTGCGGGCAGCGCGGAATCCTTGTTACGCACTTTTGCCCACTCAGGCCTACGCAGAGAAATGGCAGGCTTGGAATTTGCCGCCTCCAGTTTCTCATTGAAGACAAGTTGCAGCCCGCGAATTTTATTTTACTGTCTCCTCGTTAGGCAAAAACGATCATGAGAAAACGCGCCAATCCAGATTCCGAACCGAACATCCGCCGCATTGATTCCAAAGCGCGGGCCACGAAACAAACCCACGGCTTCCAAGTGCATGTCCTTCGCGGCAGCACGGTGGTGACGAGAATGTTTAGCGACACCGTTTACGGCGGCAAGGAAAGCGCCCGCAAAGCGGCCCGAAAATTCAAACGCTCCACCGTCTCCGATTTGCCAGATCGAGTATTCCGCGGACCAGCCGCCGCCAAGAAAGGTCGTGGCGCGAAGTCGCTCCCAGCCAAAAAAACCGCGAAAAAGTCGGCGAAGAAAGCGGCGAAGTCGGCTAAATCGCGCAAACGCTAAGGCGTCGCCCGCGGGCGCGGTAGCGCCTTCCAGCATTCGATGAATCCGGGGGCGAAGTCCCCGGGGCGCGCTCCCAGCCACGACTCGACGAGATCGACCGGAAAAAATTCCCCGTAATCGATTTCGTTTCGGGCTAGGCGGAAAGGTCCGTCGTGCGAGCCGCGGTAGAGCCAGATGAATTCCTGTCCCGTTCGCTCGGACGCGGGGAGCTTTATCACCCGATCCAGCGGCACTTGGACGCTGAGTTCCTCCTCCAATTCCCGCGCGGCGGCGGTGTCGTATTCCTCTCCGGCATCGACGTGGCCGGCCGCGCTCGAATCCCAGACCCCGGGGTGGCGATCTTTTCGATGCGATCGCTTCTGGAGAAAAACGTCGCCGGCGTGGTTGAAAAGGAGGATGTGGACCGCGCGATGGAGCAAGTTATCCCCATGCACTTGAGCCCGTGGCGCCGCGCCGATCACGCGATCCTGGGCGTCCACCACCGCAAACGGCTCCGCTGCGGGGGAAGCATCTGCGGTTGAGAACGGCGGCAGACCGAAATTAGACAACTGAATCCACTGGATCAGCGATAATTCTTCCGCGCGCGCCCGTGGTTCGAAGCCGCCCAATTCGGCGGCCGCGTCCCAATCCGCCACTTCGTCGCGCAGTAATTTCTGGAGTTGTTTTCGACGCTGGGAAAACCCGAGGCGGACGAGCCGGACAAAGCGTTCCGCATCGTGCTGCGGTAATTCTTCGGGCGAGCGAGGAGTCAGTTTCAGGAACGCGGAATCGACCTCTGGACGGGGCAGAAACACGCTGGCGGGAACGGTCCGCAGATACTCAACCCGATGGTGCACTTGGACTAAAAGGGTCAGTGCCCCATAATCGCTCGTGCCCGGTGCGGCGGAAAGGCGTCGCGCCATTTCTTTTTGTAACATGCACACCATCAATTGGATAGGTGTCGGCTGTTTTGTGAACTGCAACAAGAGTTGGCTCGAAATATTATAGGGCAAGTTGCCAATGAACTTGACCTGCGGCTCTGCATGAAGCCGCCTGACATCGAAATCGAGCGCATCGCTGTGCAACACTTCCAAGCGCTCCGTCGGGAAACGGTCCCGCACGAATTTCGCCAGCCTGGCGTCCTTCTCGATTGCCAAAACTCGAGCGCCGGACGCGAGGGCGAATTCGGTCAGGGCGCCCAACCCTGGGCCCACTTCTACCACGTAATCTTCGGGCGATAGTTCGGCCCGGTTGACGATCCATTGAGCAAGATTTCGGTCGTGCAGGAAATTTTGACCGAGCGTTTTAACCGGCGCGACGCGGATTTCGCGTAGGGTCGCGTCGATCTCGGAAAGCTTCATCGATTCGTGCCCCGGCGCCGCCTGGTTACAATCGAAAACAGCCGACTATTCACAAAATCGTGTGAACAAAAAGCGCCGATCGCCGGTTTTTATTCACAAGTTATTCAGGGCCTTCATTTGCGGCGTGCGTCCAAGATATTTACCGCTAACTCGTAGGCAATTCCGCTTCCTCGGGCAGGAGACGCGCCGAGCGCTGTTTTTTGCGGCTGCGCAGATAAGTGCGGCGCGCGTCCTTTAGCGTGACTCCTTCGAGAAAATAGACGATGGCGGCCCTTCCCAACGCGTAGGTGCCGGCGCCCGCGACCATTCCGCAAACGACATTGCCCCAACCTGGGAAAAACTTCAGCACCGCGCGCGCTCCTTCCCGGAGAACCATCCCCGCGCCTACGTTGACGCCGAGCGCGCCGACGAATTCCGTGGCCGCGCGCAAGCTGCGTTCCCGGCCCGAGATATACATAATGCCGGACACCATCACGAGTTGCAGCGTGGTGAGAATCGGCAAATCGGCCAATGGAATCGGCTGGGCGCCGACCGCCGTGCAGATGGCGGAAGTGGATTTAACCAACACTTGCGCCACTTGCTCCTGCGCTACCCGGTCGCGCGAGATGCGGATCATTTCCACGCGGGCCTCGTTCGGGACTTCGCGCGCGAGCAAAGACATCAGCCGTGCGGCCCCGGAATTTTCGGTCGCCGTGGTCGCGCCGGTCAGTTCGATTTCCAGGACCTGCAGCAGCAGTTCGCGCAGGCCGGGTAGATTCGTTAGCGCGGTTCGCAATTTTTCCTGCGTCGCAGTGAGTTCGGCCGGTTCGATGCCATTGTGCACGGCGCCCTCTCGCGCTGGCGCGGAAAGTGAAATGCCCACTACTCTGGGCGGGGCCTCGGGCGAAAGTTGAAGTTTCGTGAGGGCGGAGAGGGTATCGAGGTCGCGGGTTAGGATTGGGCGAGCGCTGTTGCCATCGACGATGTGCAGAAAGACGTCTGGGGGCTGGTGCTCGAGCTCCTCTTCGATTTTTCGCAACGCGGTCGCGTCGGCGCCGCGAGCATCGAGGAGCGAGATGTGGCCGTGACCGCCGACGTTCATCTCCTGCCAGCGATAAATCTCCATTAAGACATCGCGTAGATCGCCCGGTTGCGCGGCGGCAAAAAGCGCAGAGACGACTTCCTGAACTGGGAGCTTGGGCGAACCGGTCAGGACAAAGCGCGGCGTGCGCTGCTTCAAGAACAGCTCCTTCAGCGGCGTCAATTCATGGAGGACCGGCTTTTGAATTGAGGCCGGCAATTTGCCCAGGAAACCTTCGAGCCGCTCGACGATGTGGAGAAAGAGAGGCTGATTCATAGACGCTGCTTATTCACCTCTGCGATTTTTTTGCGTGAATGCAAGACGCGGCCGAGGTCACCGTGGGAAAACGTTTTCAAACCCCAGTGCGCGCTTTATAAACAGAGGATGAAACTGAACCTGGAAGCTCTTTCCCGTGCTGCCAACGAAGCCCGCGGGTTGGCGATGGACGCAGTCCAAGCCTCGAAATCAGGACATCTGGGTCTGCCGCTGGGCTGCGCGGAAATTGCGGCGGTGCTGTACGGCAACGCCTTGAAGTACAACCCGGACGAGCCGCGTTGGATCGATCGCGATTATTTCATTCTCTCCGCCGGTCACGGCAGCATGCTTCTCTACGCCTGGCTGCACCTGAGCGGATACGATCTTTCGATGGATGAGATCAAACGCTTCCGCCAGCTCCACAGCAAGACGCCCGGGCATCCGGAATTTTTCGAAACGCCTGGCGTGGAATGCACCACCGGTCCGCTCGGGCAGGGCGTGGGTAATGCGGTCGGAGTGGCGGTAGCGGCGAAGATGGCGGCGGCTCGATTCAACACCTCCGAACATCAGATCTTCGATCAACATGTGATTTGTCTGGCGGGTGACGGTTGTTTACAGGAGGGCGTCTCCGCGGAAGCGAGCGCTTTCGCTGGCCATTTCGGGCTCGATAACCTGATCCTGATTTACGATTCCAACGCGGTCACGCTGGACGCGATGGCGTCGGTCACTCAAAGCGAGGATACCGGAAAACGCTATCAGGCCTATGGGTTCGACGTGCAAAAAGTGGACGGTCAGGACATGACCGCGTTCCTGCGCGCGCTGACCAAGGCGAAGAAACGCGACAACGGAAAACCGCAATTGATCATCGCGCACACCTTGATCGGAAAAGGCATCCCGGAAGTGGCGGGAACCGCGAAAGCACATGGCGAAGCGGGCGCTAAATTTGTGGACGAAGCGCGAAAAAACCTCGGCCTGCCGCCAGAGCATTACTTCGTCTCGCAGGAGACGCGTGATTTTTTCGCGGCGCACAAGAAGAGCCTCGTCCGTCAGTACAAGCGCTGGGCGAAGTCCTACGAAGATTGGCGCGCGCAACATCCCGAGCAGGCGCAGTTACTCGATGATGCGATCGCGAAAAAAGTGCCGACTGATCTGCTGGAATCAATGCCGGCTTTCCCGGCTGATGCGAAATTGGCGACACGGAAAGCGGGGAGCGAAGTCTTGCAGCCGCTGGCGAAGGCTCTGCCGTTCTTGATCAGCGGGAGCGCGGATCTGCACGGCTCGACTTTGAATTACATCGAGGGTGGGGGGGATTTCACGCGCGATAACCGTCAGGGGCGCAATATCCATTTCGGCATCCGCGAACACGGCATGTGCGCGATCATGAACGGGATCGCATATCATGGCTTGTTCCGCGCTTCGGGCGCCACTTTCCTCGTCTTCGCGGATTACTGTCGCGCGGCGATCCGGCTGGCCGCGCTCTCGCGCTTGCCGAATATTTACATCTTCACGCACGACTCGATCGGCGTGGGCGAAGACGGTCCCACTCACGAGCCGGTGGAGACGGTGAGCGGTTTGCGGGTAATCCCGCAGTTGGATGTGATTCGCCCGGCGGATCCGGAGGAAACGGCGGGCGCGTTCGCGGCGGCTGCGGAACGAATCGACGGCCCCACTTTGCTGGCCTTGACGCGGCAAGCAGTGCCGATGTTAAACGACATCGATCCACAAACCCGACGCGAAGGCGTGGCGCGAGGCGGTTACATCGCGAAGCGCGAGACGGCTGCGCTCGAACTCATTCTGCTTTCCTGCGGGAGTGAATTGCAACATGCGATGGCGGCGGCGCAAGAACTGGGAGCGGGCACGCGGGTGGTGTCGATGCCGTGTTTCGAACGCTTTGAGCGTCAGACGGAGGACTATCGCGAAGAGGTGATCCCGAGCGCATGCCGGCGCCGGGTCGCGATCGAAGCCGGGGTAAAGGGTCTCTGGTATCGCTACGTCGGCCTAGACGGGAAAGTGGTCGGGCTTGATCGCTTTGGCCTCAGTGGGCCGGGTGATCAGGTGATGAAGGCGTTCGGAATTGACGCTCAGCACGTGATCGATGCAGCGCGCTCGATCTAGCTCCTGCATTTCGTGATTGCCTCGCGGTCGGAAATCCATCCCGCCGATGTCGCGTCGCATTACGACGACCTCGACCAATTTTATCGCGAGGTTTGGGGCGAGCACGTGCACCACGGGCTCTGGCTGCGCGGTGACGAAACGCGCGCGCGCGCAGTCGAGCAACTGGCCGAATTGGTGGCGCACGAGGCGCAGGCGGGTCCCGGTCGGCGCATCTGCGATATCGGCTGCGGTTATGGGGAAACCGCGCGATTGCTCGCGGCGCTGGGCGCCGACGTCACGGCGGTGACGATCTCTCCGGCACAATTTGCCGTAGCGCAAGACCGACAAACCGGGACGGCTAATCCAAACTTTGTTCAAGGAGACTGGCTGGAAAACGATTTTGCGCCGGATTCGTTCGACGCCGCGATCGCGATCGAAAGTTCCGAGCACATGCCGGATCTCGCGCTCTTTTTCCAACAGGCCCACCGGGTCTTGCGGGCTGAAGGCACTCTGGTGGTCTGCGCCTGGCTCGCCGCGGAAAATCCCGGACGCGGAGCGAAACGGTGGCTCCTGGAACCGATCTGCCGCGAAGGTCGCATGCCGCAGATGGGCAGCGCGACGGAGTATCAGGCTCTGGCGGAGAAAATCGGATTTCGGCTCGCGGCCTTCGATGATCTCACCAGAAAAGTGGAGCGGACCTGGTGGGCGATCGTGGGTCGGTTGTTGATAAAATTTGCCACCAATCCGCGCTACCTTTGGTTCATTCTAAATCCCCACGCGAAGAATCGCATTTTCGCGTTAACTATTTTCCGCATCTGTGTCGCCTATCGGATTGGCGCGATGCGGTACGGCATCTTCAAATTCGTCAAGGCGTGAGACGGGCAACCCGTATTCAGCCTCCCGACCGGCTATTCCGAATCGGCCGGCGTGTGCGCGCGATCTTCGAAGCGGGTGTACTCTTTGATAAACGTCAGCGGGACATCGCCGGTGGGGCCGTTGCGCTGCTTCGCAATGATCAGGTCGGCTTTGCCTTCGGATTCCTGCCGCTCCTCATCGCTGTCGGCGTAGTATTCCTCGCGGACGAGTAAGCCGACGAAATCTGCGTCCTGCTCGATGCTGCCGGACTCGCGGAGATCGCTCAAACGCGGGCGACCTTTGCTATCTCCTGTGCGATTTTCCGGATTTCGATTCAGCTGTGCGAGCACGATTACCGGAATCCGAAGTTCCTTGGCGAGACTCTTCAAGCCGGCAGAAATCTCCGAGATTTCGATTTGCCGGTTGTCCTGACCGCGTCGGCTTGTGGAACGCAGGAGCTGCAAATAATCGACCACTACCAATTGGATATCGTGTTGCGATTTTAGCCGACGTGCCTTCGCCCGCAGCTCAAGAATGGTCAAGCCCGCGGTGTCGTCGATGAACATTTGCGCGTCGGCTAATTTTGAGGCCGCGGAGGTGAGGGTGGAGAAATCGCGTTCGGCGAGAAATCCGTCGCGCACCTTTTTGGAATTGACCCGCGCGCGGGAGCAGAGGAGGCGTTGCACGAGCTGCTGTGCACTCATTTCCAGACTAAAAATCGCCACTGGTTTCCGACCTTCAATCGCGACGTGCTCCGCCACATTCATGGCAAACGCCGTCTTTCCCATGCTGGGCCGGGCCGCGATAACGATCATTTCCGCGGGATGGAGGCCGCTGGTCATTTCGTCGAGCACTTTGAAGCCAGTGGAGATCCCGGTAATGCTGCCGCGATTTGCATAGAGCGCTTCGATGGATTCGATCGCCTCCATCACCTGCTCGCGCATCGACGGCATCTGGCCTTTGAAGCGATCCTCGCCAACCGCGAAAATCTTCTTCTCCACTTCGTCGAGGAGATTATTGACCTCGTCTTGTTCCTCGAACGAACGGCGCACACTTTCGGTGCAGGCGGCGATGATCTGGCGGAGGATGAATTTGTCCCGAACGATCTCGAGGT
>JBDUAE010000339.1:0-2749 GCA_040004805.1 Chthoniobacterales bacterium
GCTCCAACCGCTGGAGCGGCCGCGCAATCCCGGCGAGTTCGATATGCGGTCGTATCTGCGACGACGGGATGTGCATTATGTGCTGGTCGCACATTCTCTGGATAACGGTCGCGTTGTCGCGCGCAACCGCGGCAATCCCCTTCTGCGCGCCGCGCACGCGTCGAGGCATTGGATGGAAAACGCGCTTTCGCAAGGCGTCGAGGATTCGCCGGAATTGACCGGCCTGATCAACGCCATGGTTCTCGGTGCGCGCGCTGAAGCCGCGGATGAAATCGAAGAGCAGTTCCAACAGACGGGCACCATTCACCTCTTCGCTGTTTCCGGACTGCATGTCGGTATCGTCGCCTATTTGCTTTGGACAATTACACAGGTGCTTCGCCTGCCGCGAAAATGGGCGGTCGCGTTCATTATTCCGGCGTTGTTTTTCTATTCTGCAATCACCGGCTTGAATACGTCCAGTCTGCGCGCGTCGGTGATGGCCGCGCTGCTCCTCGGCGGGATCTTTTTCGACCGTCGCGTCTATCCGGCGAACAGTCTCGCGGCCGCGGGCGTCCTCATCCTGGCCTTCGATACCAATCAATTATTCGCGACCGGTTTCGAGCTCTCATTTGCGGTGGTGAGCGCGATCATTCTGGGCGCGCAACCGCTCTATCGCTGGATGATCAGATGGACCGCGACCGATCCATTCTTGCCGCTGAGTTTGCTGCGGCCGTGGCAGCGTCTTTGGCAGGCGGGGAGCCGGAAAATTGCAGGCGGCGCCTCGGTTTCACTCGCGGCCTGGTGCGGATCGATCCCGCTAATTTGGCCTTACTTTTATCTAGTCACGCCCGTTTCGCTTTTCGCGAACATGGTCGTGGTCCCGATCGCTTTCTTCATTCTTACGGTCGCGCTCCTCTCGCTGCTCGCGGCCCCGTTAGCGCATGCGTTGTCGGTTATTTTCAACAATGCGAACTGGGCTCTGGCCACTGCCATCCTGGCCAGCGCAAATTTCTTCACCCACGCGCCGGCCGGACATTTTTATCTGGAAACGCCGCATCGCGCGCGCGGTGCCCTGGCCGAAATCACCGTCCTTGATGTGGGCGCAGGCGCAGCGATCCATATTCGCACTCCGGAATCCGATTGGCTGATCGATAGCGGGGCGGCGCGCGATTTCAAACGCGTCGTGCGCGGATATCTCCGCTCGCGCGGCATTAATCGACTCGACGGCCTTCTCCTTACGCACGGCGACGCTCGCCATCTCGGCGGCGCCTCATCACTCGAGCGTTCGTTTCATCCGCGGGTCTGGATCGACAACGCCGCGCCGGATCGCTCGGCCGCGCATAAAAGCCTCATCGCCTACGTGGAGGGGCAAGGGATTCAGCGGAAGTTCAGCTCCGTCGCGGAGGAATTACGATTCTCGAAAAATGTGACCGCGCGCATCCTTTTCCCGCCCGCCGGGTTCAACGCGCCCAACGCAGACGACCAGGCCACGGTCGTGCAAATCGAGGTGGCGCAACGTTGGCGTATTCTCCTTTCCTCCGATGCGGGCCTCGCCACCGAAGACATCCTAACGAACGGTGCCACCGACCTCACCAGCGATGTCTTAATCAAAGGCCAGCATCACAGCGGCGTTTCCGGGTCGGACGAATTTCTCGCCCGCGTGCATCCGCGCCTGATCGTCGCCACCTCGCCGGAATTTCCAGAAAACGAACGGGTCAAAGATGATTGGGCGCAAAGCGTGGCCGACCGCGGCATCAAACTCTTCCGCCAGGATCAAACGGGAGCCGTCACCCTGCGCTTCTTTCGCAACCACTGGGAAGCGACCTCGTATCTCACGGATGAGATCGTTTCCGGGCCTTAGCTTAGAGGGTGCATGCACTTTAGCCGTCAGCGCAGAGTTCCCTTTGGCCAAGACTGAGGCAACCCGCCTTAGGCTTGGGAAGCAACGTCGACCGGGCGGCGTCATCCTGAGTCGCGCAGACGACGAAGGATCCCGCACTGGTGCTAGACGCCCTTATGCCAGCGGGAGGATAAGGCAGCGAGTGCGAGATCCTTCGGCGCGCTACGCCGCCTCAGGATGACACGCGCTCAAAGTTCACGACACCTGCTAGCCGGGCGCCTTTTTCCGATGCCCGACCATCTCACTCGCAATCGTCCGAGCATCGACGCGCGTGAGATTTTTTTCCAGCGCTCGAGTCAACAACGGTCGGTGCGGCACGTCGCAAAGATATTCCGCAATGAACCAAATTGGTTTCTCCGATGTCGTCCAATTTTGCTTATCGAAGCGTGCGAGATTCACCGGCCGCGAGTAGCGCCGCAGGGTCCGTTCGCCGCGCAGATTGAAATAAATCGGGAAATAACTCAGAGCCAGTTCCCGCAGGGTTCGGTAAATCGGTTCGCGATAACGGCAGCCGGAGAAATTTGATTTTGCGACCGCGCCCCAGTGCCCGCGCATCTTGAAAACGGCGATGACGTGATCGGTATCGCGATCGGCCTCGAGGTCGAGCACGAGCGCCGGAAACCCCAGCACACGCAGCGTCGCCGCCGCGAAAATCGCGCCTTCCAGACAGTGGGCCGAGCCTTCTCGCAAGACGACGCGCGGCGAGCGAGAACTGATTGGCAAGTGATACGGAATGGAATCGAGAAATCGCTGGATGCCGACCGGTGTGCGCATCCCGCGCAGCTTCCGGAGTTCCGCAGCCGTGAAATCGTAATCCGAAGCTCTGTTTATCTTCGCCACAGCGCCGAGACCTTACCGCGCCGCGCGGGA
>JBDUAE010000056.1:0-9188 GCA_040004805.1 Chthoniobacterales bacterium
CATGGGTGAGGCTTCGGCGAGCCAACTGCAGATTTGGCAACACGGCCTGCCGAGTTTGGTAACCGACATCGGCTGGTACGCCACCTTGCCGAACGACATTGTCGCGCGCGTGCGCCGCCAACATGAAATCGAGGACATCCGCGAGCATCTCCGGCGATTCCTCGAGAACCCGGCGCCCTATCACGAAATCGGCCGCAACGGACTCCGCTACGTTTCCGAGCATCACACCGTCGAAGCGTATGTAGACGCACTTTTCCAGCTCCTCGCCGCAATTCCACCGGATCGGACGCGTACGGCCGTGCCTTGGCTGAGCGAGCGCGCCGGCCAAGCCATGCAGCCATGGTTCACAGAGGAAACTGCGAGCGTCTCACTGCCGGGCGTGACGCGGGCGATCAGCGAAGTCTTCGATCGGCGACCGGCTTGATGAAAAATTCCGTGCCACCCGGACCCGCCGATGCTCCACCCGGGGCCAACCTTTATGCGATGCGGCGCGACCCGATCGAGTTCTTCTCTCGATTGGCGCGCGAGTACGGCGATGTCGTCTGTTTTCGGCTGGGCGATCATCTGCACGATCTCTTTCTCGTCACCCATCCGGATGCCGTGCGCGAGGTGCTGGTGACACAAGATCGGAGTTTCTCGAAATGGTTCTCGGTGGAGCGGATCAAGGAAGTCCTGGGCGAAGGATTGTTCGTGAGCGAAGGCGAATTCCACCTGCGGCAGCGGCGGCTCGCGCAGCCGTTTTTCCATCGCGAACGCATCGCTTCCTACGCCGAGCAGATGAGCGCGCTGGCGCGGCGTCTCAGTGAACGCTGGGAAGCCGGACGCGTGGTCGACGTTTGCCAGGAGATGAATTGGCTCGCGATGATGATTGTCGCGAGCACGCTCTTCGGCGCGAATATCGAACACGAAGCGGAGGAAATCCGCGACGCCCTGAGCGAGATTCTCGACCAATTCGAGCGCTCGATTTTGCCGCAGGCGGATCGCGCGGATTTCGAAAACGCTCTCGGTCGGCTCGATGCCGCGGTTTACAAAATCATCCAGGAACGTCGCGCCACGGGCAAGGACCACGGCGATCTCCTCTCCATGCTTTTACTCGCGCAGGACGAGGAGGACGGCGAACGCATGAGCGATCTGCAAGTGCGCGACGAGGCGATGACGATCTTTCTGGCGGGTCACGAAACCTCGGCCAATGCGATGTCTTGGAGTTGGTATCTGCTGGCGCAACATCCGGAAGTGGAAGCGGCGTTCCATGCCGAAGTGGACGAAGCGCTCGGAGGTCGCGCGCCGCGAATGGAGGATGTGCCGCGGCTACCCTTGACCGGGCGAATCTTCGCGGAAGCGCTGCGGATGTATCCGCCGCTGTGGGCCATCGGTCGCCGCGCGCTGCAGGATTGCGAGATCGGCGGGTATCCGATTCCGCGGGGATCGGTCGTGCTGCTGTCGTCGTATGTGACGCAACGTGATCCGCGCTGGTTCCCGGAGCCGACGAAATTCGATCCAGAACGTTGGACGACGGAGAATCGCGCGACGCGACCGAAGTTTTCGTATTTCCCCTTCTCCGCCGGGAGCCGAGCCTGTCTCGGCGAAGCGTTTGCCAGCATGGAAGGCGTGCTCTGTCTGGCCGTGCTGGCGCAGAAGTGGCGGCTCGAGATTGTCCCGAACCACCGGATCGCGCTTCAGCCGCAACTGACGTTGCGCGCGCGGCACGGGATCAAGATGCGGCTCGAGGCGCGATCCTGATCTGCCGCGATCGGGAAAGCGGGCGAGCCTTGCTTGACAATGTCTGCTCTGCGTAACGATGCTCACTTCCCCGCTCATCATGGCAACCGAACTCGCACAGGAGGAAAAAGACGCTCTCGCGCGCAGCTTTAAGCGCTGTCGCGATGGCACGGTCGAGGCGATCATCGCCCTTCGGCAAACCGGCGACATCGCCCAAATCCCCGCGATCGTGCGTGGAATCGTCTGGCGTTATGTCCAACCGGAGGCGCGCCCGGTGGTGGAAGCAGCCACGCCCGAGACGCCGCTCGCCGCCCTCGGCATTGATTCGCTTATGATGCTGGAGGTGGTGCTGGATGTGCAGGATGCGCTCGATCTCGTGATCGAAGATTCCGATTTGCGCAAGATGCAGACGATCGGCGACGTGGTGACGTTTCTGCAGGAGCGTTACGCGGAAACGCATCCACAGAGCTGAGCGCGCGAACCTCCACCCGCATGTCCCCCGCTTATCGCCTGGTGCGAAAAGTGGGCTGGCTGTTGCGCCTGCGGCTGGAGAGCAAGCCGGGACTGCCTTGGCGGATAGCCATCGCGTTGCTCGCCTTGGTCATCCGGGTGCATGGCTGGACTTTGCGGATCACGGTGAACGATCGCGCGGGTTATCTGAAGGGGCGCATCGAGCGTCCCGTGATTTTTCTGTTCTGGCATAATCGCATGTTCAGCATGCCAAGCGCTTGGCAACGCCACGGGCCGCGCGACCGGAAAGCGTTTGTCCTCACCAGCGCCAGTCCGGAGGGTTCGCTGCTTGCGTTATTTATGGCGCATTTCGGAATGGGGGCGGTGCGGGGTTCGACTTCGCGCGGCGGCGCGATGGCACTGCGCGGTATGGTCACGCAGATCGAGCGCGGGCATGACATCATCATCACGCCCGATGGTCCACGTGGGCCGCGTTATCGATTGCAGGCTGGCGCGCTGAGTCTGGCGCAACGCACCGGCTCGCCCATCTTGCCGCTGCAGATTGAATATTCGAATTATCGACGACTCCGGAGTTGGGATGGTTTTGCCATCGCTCTGCCATTTTCCCGCATGACGGTGACGGTCGAGGAACCGTTCTGGGTAATGGCCGGTCCGGAATCGGAGGAGTTGGAGGTAGAGCGCCAACGACTTGAGCGAATCATGACCGATTCAATGTTAATGGATCGACCCGGGTCCGCAGCCTAGACTTCTCGCGTCATGGGATCTTCGAAATCAAAGAATGCGCGTCGCGTCGTGGTGACGGGTCTCGGGTTCATCACCAGCATCGGAAACGACCGCGCCCAAGTCCTGGCGAACCTGAAAGAAGGACGGAGCGGGATTGAATATTACCCCGAGCTGGAACGGCCGGGAGTGCCAGTGCGGCTCGCGGGAACGGTGAAAGAATTCACTTTCCCGGAGCTGCGCCCGGACGAATGGATTTATCCGGCCGCCTACAAAATCCGCCGCGAACATTTGCGCTCGATGGCGCCGAATGCGGTCTATGCGTTTTGCGCGATGGAACAAGCTATCGCCGACGCGAAGTTGCCGCCGGAGCTGGTCTCGAACCCGCGCACCGGCGCGATGTGCGCCTCGAACGGCTCCGCCTGGCTGATGCACGATTACCTCGATATCATGCTCGAGAAAGGACCACAGCGCTGCAATCCGATGGCGATGGTAGCCAGCATCGCCGGAACCCTTAACATGAATCTCGTCGCCTGTTTCGGGATCAAAGGGCACTCGTTAGGCTTTTCCAGCGCCTGTGCTTCCTCCGCCCATGCCCTAGGCGCTGCTTTCGATCGCATTCAGGCAAATCGCCAGGACACGGTCTTCGTCGTCGGCGCGGAAGACTGCAACCTTTTCAGCATCCTGCCCTTTGTCGGCACGCGCGCTCTCACCACTCAAGCCGATCCCGCGCTCGCGCCCTGCGCTTTCGATCGCAAACGCGATGGATTTGTCGTTACTGGCGGCGCGGCCGTGCTCGTTCTCGAAGAACTGGAGCACGCGCAACGGCGCGGCGCGCCCATCCACGCAGAGGTGCTTGGCTTAGGCGAAGCGTCCGATGGTTACACCGTGATGGCTCCGGAACCGCAAGGCGACGGCTTGGCGCGCGCGATGGAATCGGCTTTGAGCGAAGCTGGTCTCGCCGCGGCTGAGGTCGACTACATTAACGCGCACGGCACTTCCACTCCGGCGGGCGACGCGGCGGAAATCCGCGCGATCAAGCGAGTCTTCGGTGAGAAATCGCCTTACGTCAGCAGCACGAAATCTTTAACCGGACACGGCCTCTCGTTAGCCGGTTCGATGGAGGCGGCTTTTTGTTGTCTGGCTTTGGAAGAAGGCTTCACGCCGATTTCCGCGCATATCACGGAACTCGACCCGGAATTCCATCCAGTCCGGGTGGTGACCGAACCGATCGACTACGCGCCGAAGGTGGCGATGACAAATTCGAGCGGGTTTGGCGGAACAAACGTTTCCGCGATTCTCGGCCGGTGGGAGCGCTGACGGCTAGGGTTTCTCCCGTTCGTTTTCCCGAGCCAGAGCAAGTTGCCGGCGGCCCAGCCAGAGGCTGAGAACGCACCAGACCGCGACGAATGGAATCGCGATATAACTGGTCCCGCTAATCGTGAAACCGCGATCGTGCAGACCGCCGTAGGACCAAGCTCCGATTTGGTCGCCCGCCCGGTAGGCGAAGGTATCGATCAAACTCTTCGCCTTATATTTGTCTTCGCGGCGCAAGACGGTGAACAGAACTTCCCGCGCCGGTCGCGTGAGCGCGAAGGTCGCAGCGCGGCGCATCACTTGAAAAACGGCCAGGACCGCGATTACCGGCGCGAGGCCAATGGCGAGGAATCCGAGAAGACTTAGCGCTGGCATCAGGACGAGAGTGAGTCCTACACCAAACCATTTTAGCAACCGTCCGGTCAGAAAAATCTGAATGAAGACCGTGAGCGTATTAACCGAAAGATCGAGTTTCGCGAAAAAGGCCGTCCGTGTCGCGCCATCTTGAATCTGGAATTTCGTCAGGTCCGCCTGTTGAAAATAAGCCCAGGTAGAAGTGCTAGTATAAAGAAGAATAAAAAGCAGAAGCCCAAGTAGGTAAGGCGAGCGGATAATATGAGTGATGCCTTCCCAGATATTCCCTCCCATCGGCTTCTCGGCGCTCTCACCGTGGTCCCGCCCTCGAAAGTTCGAAGGGAAAAAGCGGACGCACTGCGCCGCGATTTCCAGCATCGCGGCGCAAATCAAAAGGAAAACACCGGTGCTGACTCGATGTACGAGCGAGGCGGTAACAATCGGACCGAGGATGCCGCCTAACGAGCCGCCCACGGCAATGAAACCGAACAGCCGTTTTCCCTGCTCGGTCGTAAACAGATCGGTCATGAAGGCCCAGAAGACAGTCGTGGCAAAGAGATTGAAAACGCTGACCCAAACGAAGAAACAACGGCCCAAAAACGGTTGCTGTTCAGCCGGCAGCGTTCGCATTAGCAGATAAAATAGGACAAGGTTGGCAATGAAGAACCGATAGGCGATCGGAATAAACCGTCGCCGCGACATGCGGGCCACAATCATGGCGAAGAGCGCGTTCGCCGCGAACATTGTCACCAGCACCGCCGTGAACATCCACGGCAGTTTCTCGACTCCGCTGCTCGCTCCGATTTCATCTCGAATCGGCCGGATGACGTAATAGCCAGCAAGGACGGCGAAGTGAAAAACAAAGCCGAGCCAGAGGGCCCGCGCTTCCCCCGGCCGGACATCGACTAACCGGCGGCGCAGGTTTGCTAGAAAAACGCGCATCTCCGGTTCACCGACCGGCGGTGGGAACTTCGGTCCAACGTCTCCAGAGGTAAAACAGGTTGATCAGCCAAAGCACCGGATTGAGGCTCAAGATTGTCAGAGCAATCCAGGCCCAGCGTTGCCGCTGTCCGAAGAACCAGGCCAACGCTGCGTAGACGATACCGCAGAGAACGACGCCAAGGAACCCGCTTTCTAAGAAGAAACCAAGGCCGATGCCGTCGATAATGGACATAATGCTAAAGTAGTAACCCCAGCGATAACCGCGCTTCGCAGGATGCTGGCGTTGGAATTTTCGATTGAGGATCAACGCGGCCACCACCGGCCCAATCAGTAAGGCTAAAGGCAAAACCGTAAGCGCAAGGGCGACCAGAATCGGATTTGCGGCGCTCGACGCCGAAGGACGAGTCGGGATGGGGCTAACTACAGCATCGTTTCCGACGCTAATCACCACTTTCCCGCGAGCGTGGCCTTCTTCTAAATATCGAAGCGCTTCTGGAAGCTGACTCAAAGAGTAAGTGCGGTCTATAACCGGTTTCACCTTTCCAGCTCCGACCAGACCGGACAGAAAAGTCAGGTCCTTGTTGTTTATGTCGGCTAACATGACCGTCATCTTTTGCGTGATGAATCGTGAGAGTAAAAGGGCCTTGATCGGTCGGATAATCGGCCCCAGCCATTGATCGTCGTGGACACTACCGCCGCCGATCATGACGTAGGTTCCCTCCGGCTTTAATACTCCGCGACACTCTGAGAGAGAACGGTTGACCACGTTGTCGAGGATCAAGTCGTAACGTTCGTCACCCTTCGTAAAGTCGTCTTTCGTGTAATCGATCACGTGATCGGCGCCGAGGCTCCGAACCATATCCGCGTTTTTTCCGCTACAGACAGCAGTCACTTCGGCCCCGAACACTTTCGCGAGTTGGATTGCGAACGTGCCCACGCCTCCGGACGCCCCATTAATTAAAACCTTTTGGCCGGATTGGATGTTCCCATGCTCTCGCAACGCTTGTAAGGCCGTCAGCCCAGCGACGGGTAAGGCTGCCGCCTCTTCGAAAGTTAGGTTAGCCGGCTTTAAGGCTACGGACTTTTCAGACGCGCAAACGTACTCAGCGAAGGCACCGAACCGGTTCCCGTAGACGTCGTCACCGGGCTTAAATCCCGTGACGCTTTTCCCGACCGCTTCCACTGTCCCGGCGAAGTCGACACCGAGTCTCCCGACCTTCGGTTTCAGCAACCCAAAGGCCAGGAGCCGCGCGAGGTAAGGCGTTCCCTCCAGGTAATGCCAGTCCAGCGGATTCACGGACGCTCCGCGCACTTTAATCAGGAGCTGAGTATCGGTCGGCGCCGGCTTCGCGACTTCTTCCAGGCGCAGCACATCGGGGGAACCGAACTCGTGATAAACCATGGCTTTCATCGTCGGGCCAATGTCTGGGCTCGGGGTTTGCGCAGGCGCAGCAGCCGCAAGCAAAAGCGCAGCCGCGCTAACAATGGAAATCAACCGGCGGGAATGTGTTTTCATGGGTGCTCCAAATTGGAGATGCCGCGAGGGTGACGCGGTTTGACGGCGGCGGCGAGAAAAAGCGGTGCGAGTGCGCGACCGCGCTCGCCGATGGAAGCAGACAAGTCGCGTCCGATCTCCTATAATCATCCCAACACCACATCGCTATGATCGAAGACCGCATTCAACACATCCAATCCACCATCCAGTCGGCCTCGAAGATTTCGGACGAAACCAAGAGCGAACTGTTGCGAGAAGTCGCCGCGCTGAAATCTGAAATCGAGAATCTTGCGAAATCTCATCCAGACGAGGCGGCGAGCATCACCCATTTTGCCGGCGCGGCTACGCATGAAGTGGCGCGGCCCGGGAAGGATCCGCAGTTGGCGGAGACGGCGCTGCAAGGGCTCGGTCTGTCCATTCGTGGACTGGAAGAATCCCATCCCGTCCTCACCGGCACGGTCAACCGTTTCGCGACTGCGCTTTCCAACATGGGTCTGTAGAGCGCGCGTTTCGCCAAGTCCAAACGGCGACTCAAAATCGCCAGGCACGAGGATAAGCTCGGATGTCCCGTCCGGCTCTTACCGCAAACCGATTCCGGCGCCCCCTGCCGCAATTCAACGCTAAAAGTTAGCAACCCTCCGGCAGCAGTGCACGCCCGCGCCAGATAACGTTGGCGCGTGTTTATCAAACATCTATTCACTCTCTCGCTCTCCGCTTTTCTGATCACACGGATTTGCCATAGCCAGGAGGCGGTCTCCACGGAGGCAATCACAGTCACCGCGTCCGCTGATTCTCTCCAGCAAGCGACGCCCGTCGGCCCGTATGGCCAGCCGGTCTGGACCACGGAGCGATTCTTTTCCAATACCCGCGTCTATGTCAGGCCGCCCGGGACGGCGGAGCTCAATCAATTCTGGACGCCTGAGTTCCTCCGGGACGGGACGGTGGAGCACACCTTTCGCGACGAAATCGAGATTGGCCTGCCGCACCGGTTTCAGCTCGACCTCTACCAAAACTGGAACATTGATGGAAATCGTCGCCCGTTCTACAAAGGATCAAGCGTCGAGGTGCGCTATGCCCTCGCGGATTGGGGGAAGATTCCGCTCAATCCCACGCTCTACGCCGAGTGGAATTTCAACCGGGGAGCGCCAGACGTTTGGGAGGCTAAAATCCTGCTCGGCGAAACGTTCTGCGGACGCTGGAACTGGGCCGGTAACCTTACTTACGAGCAGGAGACCGGGGGTGCGCGCGGGCGCGAAATCGCGATGAGCCAGGCGCTCAGCTACGCCGTGATTGACCGGATTGTGAACGTCGGAGTCGAGATGCTTTTCGAGCACAAGACTGAGGCCGGTTCACGCGGCCATCCGGCGGTCGAGTTTCTCATCGGCCCCGCCTTTAACGTCAAGCCGAGCCGCCATACTTACCTCAGTGTCTCGCCGCTTTTCGGCACGACGGGCGATTCGCCGAGAGCGCAGATCTTCCTGGCCTTCGGAGCTCAGATTTGGGGAGGATCGGGCCGCGATGGAGAAGAAGTGCGCGCACCAGCCTCATTTCACGGGCGATAAATCGTGCTCCCTTCGGCGTCTCGAAGAGCCGATTGTAATCCCGCTTCAGTTAAAGGGCGGATCGAAATACAGGTCCGCCGATTCCGTCGCGACGTGCTCCCAGAACACCGCGCTGCAAGTAATGCCGGATTACTGCCTGCGCGCCAGCTTCGCGGTGCGGTTGAAGCTGCTGCTGTCTGTAAGCGAACGCGGGCGTCACGCTGCCGGTAAGCGCCTCGCTGCCGAGCAGCTTCGCTTCAGCTTCGTGAGGCGAGAGCGCTGATGATATCCGAGTGCCAGCAGCGCGAGCAGTCCGGCGGCGTAAGTGGCAGGCTCGGGTACCGGCGTTATCGCCACTACCTCATAGAAGCCGCCGCCAAGGTCGAACTGCGCCGCGCCCGCGCCGTAGCCCGTGAAGCTGAAGCTGCCAAGATTTCCCGCTTGGGTAGAAGCGAAAATCAGCCGATCGCTGCTGCCACTTCCGATGGCGTTAAGCGTCCCGGTCCAATTATCGATATTGAGGGTGAAGCCACCAGTCGTGAAGCTCGCGAAGGACAGAGTGCCAACCGTCCCGGTGCCGAAATCCAAATGCGAACCAGAAGCCGTAAGAGTTAACGCACCCAGACCGA
>JBDUAE010000340.1:0-2746 GCA_040004805.1 Chthoniobacterales bacterium
AGGAAAACCTGGGCGGAGCGTCCACGCTCATCGACTGCGGTTGGTTCTGGCGTCTCGGGATTACCGACATCGGCCAACGACGCGACGTTAATGTATGAATAGATCTCCGAGACCTTGAGGTGACGCGGCATCGTGACGCTTTCGGCCAGTGGCACGCTCCCAACCTCCTGGAGACCGAAGGGCTCAGGAAACCTCCACTCGCGGTTCGGTCGCGGATCGGCACGGGCCAAGTGGCCATCGGAAAATCCGAAGCGCTGCCCCGGATTCCGCTCGCCCGTCCGGCGCGTGCCTAACGTCGGTAGCCAGCTATCAAGCGCGACCGCCACGCTAATGGTATCCACGGATTCCCAGTCCCCGATCGCGGCCGTGGCGAGGAGATCACTTAGTCCGCCGTAGAAGGCGAGCGCCGGCGTGACCAGAATAACGGCATCTCGCGCCTGCCCTGGGTCGCGCTGGAAGATTTCAAAGACTGCGGTTTGTTCGGCTGCGACGTCGACATAATGAATCCGGGCGCGCAAGGCGGCTTCGATCAAGGGCGCAGCGGTATCAAGGAATGGCCCCGCGCAGTTCACTACGACCTGTGCTCCTTGCAACGCGCGATCGAGAGACGCCGGATCGTCGACCGAGGCGACGCGCCTTTGCAAGTCCGGATACTTCTCGGCCAGGGCGTTCAATTTAGTCGAATCACGGCCGGCAAGAATGGGCGTGATTCCACGGCGCAACAGTTCCGCGATGACAAAACGCGCGGTGTGGCCATAGGCGCCGAAGAGTGTCACCGTGCCGTGCGCGGGCAAGGTTGAGTCTGAAGAACTCATGTGTGCACGGGGACTGCTGCCAGGACGCCGTTGCTGTGCACCACGAGAATGGCAGCGGGTGTTTTCGCGTCGCGCAAGATGGCGTCGATGGCGCGCGCGTAGAACGGCAAGGTGTAAGCGAGGTGCAGTTTGGGAGCGCTGGCGACAAGGAGGGACAGAAGAAAGCCAGCCCATTTCATCGGCCGCAGGCTATCCTTTCTGCGGGATGTGTCGCAAGAGATTTCCGGAGGCGGGGCTGTAAGGACGAGATAGCGCTTGCAGGGCTGGGAGAAGGGCGCAAAGCCAGCTCTTGGAAGCGGAACCGTATCGATTTTTCGTTGCGACCGAGGCGATGATTGGCTGACTATGGGCTAGCAACCTCGCATCGCAGCGCAACTTCCCCGAAGCCGCGCGCCGCGGTGAGCTGCTCACCACATTTTCCGATTGTGCACGCGGGGATGAGTTGCACCTTGCGTGATCTCGCGCGGTTCGGATTATTTTTCACCAAACCGGCCGGATCAGGGCAAAGGATTTTCGCCGCGGATCGTCGATCGCATTTTCAGCAGCCGCGGCACCTCGCCTGATGAGCACGGCCGTGCACGGTGCCGTGTAGCAGCTGCTGCCGGAAGGACGAATCGACTTCGGTGGACACGATGCGCTTGAGGGGAAAGCGCGAAGGCATTTTCCTAGAATGTGGCGCGGCGGAGCGAGCGCGATTTCGCGAGGCTTTGTGTGCCGACTGCTTTAGAAGCCACTGTCGCTTAACTCGGCAGCGTGAGACGAAGGCGCACCGGGCCGCGCCAATCCGCATTAGGATCGAGCTCTTTGGCGCGCTGAGTTACCACGATTTCACCAGCGCGAGCCGCGTGGCGCGCGACTTCGCGCGCCAGCGGAAGGAACTCGCGCCACTGCTTGCCTCCAGCGATGCGGGCCGCGTCCGATGGGCAGATGGAAGAGGTTGCGGGCCGGGCGCGCAGAAGGGTCCGATGGCAGCGAGCAGGCGTTTGCTTTGACCCTCGACGGAGACTTCTTCCCACCATTTTTCGCCGCGTTCACCGAGCGCCACTTTAGCATCCTGCACTCTGGGCCGGGCTTGCACTCGTCGCGCGGCCATTAATTCCTTCACCAGCTCGGCGCGCAGCTTTTCTGGAATATCGGGATCAGTCCTACGCCAGCGCCGGCCATTGACCACGAAGTAGTGAGCGTCTTCGCGAGGCATTTTCGTCATTACACAGCGCCCGGTGTTGCCGCTCGGTTCGCCCGCACACTTAGCCGACGCGCAGGACGCCGCTGGTTATAATTTTCGCCCGGAGTCCGCCGCGGAAGTTTGGCTTGAGATATGCCATGGTGCCCGGCGCCACGACGCGATCCATCCAGACGCAGGGAAAGCATTCCTGGGCGCCTTCGAAGACCAGACCTTGCAGGCGAAAGCGTCGGCCGACCCATTCGCCGGGAGAGACGCCGGCGACGACCAGGTTTCGTCGGAAGACGGAGGCGGGGAGCTTGGGCAGGTTGAAGAGTTGCCGAATTTCCTCGACCACGGCGGCTCCGATAAACGTCGCCTGGCCTCGCGCATCCGGGCGCACGTTAAAATAGCGATCGCCGCGCAGGCCCATGCCTGCGACGCACTCCACTTCCGGGAGCGATTGGATCCCGTGCTGCATGCGACCCTCTCCCTGCTGACCCCAGTAATCGTGGCCAGCGGAGGTAAAGATATGCCGCAATTCTGCTTCCCACTCCGGGGGTTCGATGTGGTCGGGTTCTGGCATCGGCGATGAGAGTAAAACGGCGCGCGGCAAGATCAACGCCCAGCAGCTGACGATTTGTCCGTCCAAAAGCCTTCGGAAATCGAAATACTGGGACCGCATCACGCTCATGAAATCCCGACAAACTCTCGCCATCATCGGCAGCGGCCCTTCCTGCATCTACCTGCTGAAAAATCTGCTCGATCA
>JBDUAE010000057.1:0-9180 GCA_040004805.1 Chthoniobacterales bacterium
GAGCACATGATCGAGCCGCGCCAAAGCGCCGGGTCGTGCACGTCCTCGTCTTTCGATGCGACATTAAAATCGCCACAGACGACGAGGTCGCATCCCGCGGGCTCGTGCTGGCGCAGACAATTCTCGAGCCGCCCGTACCACTTCAATTTGTAAGCGTAGGCATGCGAGCCCACCGCCTGTCCATTCGGCGCGTAAATCGAAAACACCCGCACCCCGCCGATCGTCGCCGCAATCACCCGCGCCTGCGGGTCGTCTTCCTCGTCGCACAATCCCACCCGAACCTCGCGCGCCTCCACCTTGGAAAGAATCGCCACACCGTTATACGACTTTTGGCCGTGGAATGCGGAATAGTATCCCGCCATCCGCAGATCCGCGGCGGGAAATTGTTCGTCCGTGCATTTCGTCTCCTGCAAACAGACGACATCGGGCTGCGTCGCCGCAAGCCACTCGAGCAAACGCTCCTGTCGTTTGCGGAGCGAATTGATATTCCAGGAAACAATCTTCAAATCGACGCCCGCTACAATTCAATCTCCACGCCGGGTGCGGGCACGATCACTTCCGCTGTCGGCAAAGCCGCCGCCACTTGGGCCTGAATCCACGCCACCGCTGGCGGGTCGCCATGCACCAGCACCACCTTCTTTGGCGACACTTTCTTCACGTACGCAACGATCGATTCCCGCGAGGCGTGAGCGCTAAATTGAAAACTCTCCACCCGGCAACGCAGCTCCACCGGCGGCTGTTCCGGGTCCAGCGCCACTAGGTCGCCCGTTTTCGCCGCGCGCAGAATCCCTGCGGGAGACATTGGATCCGCGTAGCCGACGAAGAAGATCGAATTCTTCGGTTCGCTCAAAACGCGGCGTGCAAAAATATTCGACAACGTTTTCGGCGTCATCATCCCGCTCGAGAGTGCGTAGATTCGGCCGGGCTTAGCCGGCGCGTCCGCGATCGTCTGTCCATTCAGCACAAACGGCTCGAGCGCTTCCAGCAGTTGCAGCCGCGGAAAATTTCGCCGGCTCGTTAACGCAAAGCGATCATAGATTTGCGTCATTTTCAGGCTGAGTCCGCCGATATAGAGCGGAAAGTCGCCCAGCAATTTCTCCCGTCGGAAACGATGGATCATCGCCAGCGCTTCTTGCGTTTTTCCGAGAGCGAAGACTGGCATCAGGACGCAGCCGCCCTCATCAAATGCCGTACGGATAGCCGTCGCCAGCCGAGCCTCCTCCGCCGCGCGCGTGAACCCTTCCGGCTGCGGAGCGTCGCCGCGCGTGCATTCCATGATCAGCACATCGATCCCGCTTTCTGGAAACGTCGCGCCCTGCGCGATTGTCTGATCATCGAAGTTTACATCGCCGCTGTAAAAAAAAGTGCGCCCTTCCGCCCGCAGCATCACCCCCGCCGAACCGAGCACGTGTCCGGCGTCAAGAAACTCGAAGGTCACGCCCCCGCCCGTGCGATTCCCCATGCGCTCGCCCGTGAAACTGATCGGCTGCCGGAACCGACACGAACGCCATGCCTCCGTCGCGCGGTTCGTCTCCTGATGAGTGAAGAGAGGGTAGAACGTCGTCCCCAATTCTTCTCGCTGGCGCGTCATCACGTTCACCGAATTGTGCAGCAGGGTGCTCCCTATTTCCGCCGTTGCCTCCGTCATGAAGACGCGAGCCTGCGGCTGGCGTCGCATCAGAACCGGCAAGGTCCCGAGATGATCCTGATGCGCGTGCGAGATAATAATCGCGGCCAGCTCGCGATCGCCCATCGCATTAAAATTGGGCAACGCCTCCTCGCCTTGCTCCTTCGGGTGCATCCCGCAATCGAGGACGAAACCCTGCCCGGCACTCTCGAGGTAGTAGCAATTGGCGCCGATCTCGGTCCGCCGCGTGAGATTGATAAACTTCACGTTGCCAAAAAACGGCTATGCGATCGGCGGCGGGATGCTGATTGTCGGATCGGCTTTCGTGCGAAAAAATGGCGAAAGCAGAATCGCAATCCAGATCGCGCCCAGAGGCAAAATACCCGGCAGCCACACATTCCAGCGCGAGATCGTCCCGAGCGCGATCAGGCAATACGCGGCCGTCGCCGCGATCCCGCACAGGACAAGATCAAAGCGCTCGATCCGGTGGAACCAGCCCGCCACCACCGCGAGGAAAACCAGAATTCCGTAGTCGAACAACGGGGAGATCCGCCGCAGATATTTGCCAGATTGGATGGTCGCGATCGCGGCCGCTAAAACATCCGGCGGCGAGAGCAAATGCGCCGGCGTCCGCGCTAGCACGATCTGATCTTTCATGTCCGCCAGTTCGCCCGCATTGCCAGATTCGCGCTGCTGCGCGGCGAGCAAGAGTTCATTCAAAGTGAGATGGCGCGCGCGACTCGCGGCATTCGGTTGGATCAAAAGCGTCCCATCGCTCCGGATCGGAATTTTCTGTCCGCGCGGCAGGGCGATGTGCGACCCGAGCACGATCTTTACCTCTGCCGGCGTCACCTTTTCCCAAAGCAATATCGCCTGGAGCGCAAACGCCGGAATCACCTCGCCCCGATACAGGAACAGCAGTGGCACCCGGATTTTCGATGAAATTTCCTCCGGTAAATTTACGTAGCCCGCAGACGAGATCAGCCGCAGATCCTCATTCGGTTGCCGTGTGACTCCTGGAAACGCCGCCAGGTCGCCCCGCTTTCCCGTCACATCGCGGAAGCCGCGGATCTCCGCCCAAGGCGCATCCGGATCGCCATTTGTTCCCAGCTCCGAAGCCAGCAAAAGCTTCGGCACCCGCATCGCCTGATCGAGAAAAATCTGCTCCTGATCCTTATCGCGCTCGCGCCACTTGAGGACGTTTTCGAACGCCGCCACCCCAGGCTGGAACTCGAGCACCGATTGTAAATAAAGCGCAAACTCCAGCGGCGAAATTCCACCGCCTGCTGGCGCCAAGGCTGCGCTCGGTGGTGGTGTCGGAGTGGTCGCACCCGCCCCGGTCGAAGGACCCGCCAGTGCATCCGAGCCGATCTCCACCACGGTGAGCGGGACCGGTGCACCCCCATTGTCCGTGTATTTCACCAACCAACCGAGATACACCTCTTCCGCCGCCGCAAAGCGCGGCTCGCGCACGAGGATAATCCCCAAAAGCAGAACGACGAGGATGAGCCAGGGTGAAGGTCCGCGCATCGCGGCTGAAAGTAGGAAGTCTCCGGTTAAAAACAAACTAAAAGCCCAGCGGGGAGACCGCGAAATGTGGATTCGGTCTGCCGAATTCGCGTAAAATCGCGCGAGCAAGAGCCACCTACCAGGCAGGATGCTGGCGCACCCGCTAGTTGATGGTGACAACCGTCCCGACGGGGATTTCGCTGAAGAGTTTTTGCGCCATATCGGCCGGGAGTCGGATACAGCCGTGGGAAGCGGGATAATTCGGGACGTTGCCCGCGTGCATTCCGAAATCCCGGCAGCTCAGCCGCATGAAGAACGGCATTTCCACATGGTAGAGCGTCGAAACGTGACTCCGTTGCTTATCGGTGATCACGTATTCTCCAGCCGGCGTATCGAAACCCTTCCGCCCGGTCGACACCGAGGTGTGGAGGATCGCCACGCCGTCCTTGATTACCGAAGCTTTTTGGGTGGCGAGAGAAATTTCAACCCGCAGCCGGTCACGCGTCGGGCCGTGTCCCAGGAGAATCTGCACCACCGTCGTCTCTTTGCTCCGCGCCGCGAAATAAAGCGCGAGCATTTTGTAGCGCTTGGTTTGCCGGTTCCGATCCGCCCCGGCCTCAAGGAGCGCGCGCACGTATTCGGTCTTGCCCAGGCCGGCCGCGAGCATGAGGACGGAGAAACCTTCATCGCCGCGAATGTAGTCGCGCACGAATTCAGACGGCACCCGGGCGATAAATGCTTTGTCGCTTGGTTTTGCAAAGACCGTATTCGCATCGGCGCCAGCTGCCAGGAGACCACGGAAAACTTGCGAGTCATCGTCGACAATTGCCTGCGCCAACAGCGGAATGGAACCGTCGCCCGCTGTCGGTCCATCGCGATGTTTACAGAGAAGAATTCGGGTGAGATCGCCGTCCTCGGAAGCGATGGAATTGCGCAACGCGCGCAAAGTGCGCGGATTCCAAGCGAGACCGTCGGGCACTCGAGTCAAAACGGATTTTAGAAAGCGCACATCGCCGCTATCGAAAGCGAGAGCCAAGAGGTCGCGGCCATCCGCCGCGGGTTGATCGACTTCAGGCAGGGAGGGCAGGAGCAGATCGAAAGCAGCGTAATTTTGCGTCAAAATCGCGTGGTATGCCGCCGAATTACCATCCGCGTCCCTCGCCGCCGGATTCTTCGAGTGAGCAAGAAAGGTGCGGAACGCGTCCATGTCGCCTGTTTTTAGCGCCGTCATTAAAGGGGTTACGCCCCGCTCGTCGCCGAGATCGACGCTGGCCCCCAGCGCGAGCAACCGATCAACCAAAGCATGATCCCGTTGAGCCAACGCCACGGCGAGCGCTGTGCGACCTTGAGCATCCCTGGCGTTCACATCGATTCCTTCGGCGAGCGCTAATTCTAACAACGCCGGATTTCGCGTCGCAACCGCCTGGACCACGGCATCTGGCGCGGGCTGAATCCGGGCATCCCGCACCCGCGCCAAGCCAGACGGGTGGAGAGTCAACGCGCCCGCAAGAGCAGTGCCTGCGATCAGGGATATTCGGGACATGGGCATGCGCGGCGAAGAGTCTGCCGATAATCCGAGACTTCCGTCAAGGGAAGTCTGCCGGTTTCTGCAGGTTTTCGTCCAGCCTGCGACGAGGCTGACGGGGGAAAAAGGGGCGCTGGGCCTGACTGGGCTCGAACCAGTGACCCTGCGCTTATCAAGCGCATGCTCTAACCAACTGAGCTACAGGCCCGCGAATCCCGCCGCCGAAAGCCAGCGGAACAGGACAAGACCATTAACATGGCCAACTCTCTGCGCAATCCGAAATCCCGGATTCGCGCGTGATCTCTTGCCCATCAGGCGGCATCCGATTTTGCCGGAGCTTTCGCGCGACTTGACAGCCAATAAACACCCACGCCCAGCAATGCTCCAGCGGCGTCGATCATGACATCGATCGGCGATCCCGTGCGCGAAGCGACAAAGGTTTGGTGGAATTCGTCCAGCGCGGCCCACACAGCGCAGAGTAGCCAGACGAGAAACACGAAATGCGTGCCCGTTTTCTTCAGGCCGTAGCGAAAGGCGCGCGCCATCAACGCACCGAGCACCGCGTATTCCGTCACGTGCGCGCCTTTGCGCACGAGCAACTGCACCAAGGCGATCGTGGCCGGAGCGATATCCGACACGAGCCAATGGAGAAACGGCGCGATGATCCGCGACGTGTGTTCAGCCGACATCATATCGGTCGAGGCCGCGAAGATCAGGCTGAGCCAGAGGATCACGGGGAGCCCATAGCGCAGAAATTGGTGGCGTTCGGTTTTCAAGCGAAGCGAGAGCTTCCGTGCAACGCGGGATGTTGACAAAATTTTTGACGACCGTCTTCCCGCAGCGCCCGGCTCCGGCTTGGCAAACTCCAAGCGCGCTCCTATTTTCCGTCGCCGATGCCAATCCCGACCGCGCCGCTCAAATTCATCCCGCTTTTTAAAGAGCGAATCTGGGGTGGACGAAGGCTGGCGAATCTCTACGGCAAGGAACTCCCTGCCGACGCGCGGATCGGAGAATCCTGGGAAATCGTGGATCGACCCGAAGCGCAGAGCGTTGTTCGCGGCGGTCCGTTGCAGGGAAAAACGCTGCATGAACTTTGGCAAAAACATCGGGCCGAAATCTTCGGCAAAATAGACGACACACCGCGTTTTCCGCTCTTTCTCAAGCTGCTCGACGCGGAAGAAAAGCTTTCCGTCCAGGTTCACCCGCCGGCCGAGGTCGCAAGGCAATTAGGTGGCGAACCCAAAACCGAATGCTGGTACGTCGCGCACGCCGAACCCGGCGCCGAACTCTACGTCGGCCTGCGAAAAGGCAGCTCGCGAGCGCAATTCGAAGACGCCGTCGCCCACGGAACCGTCGCGGCCCAAATCCATCGCATCACCGTGCGGACGGGCGATACCATGTTCCTCCCGAGCGGACGCGTTCACGCCATCGGCGCCGGGAATGTCCTGGTCGAGGTGCAGCAAAACAGCGACACTACTTATCGCGTTTTTGATTGGAACCGCGTCGACGACCAAGGCGCTCCCCGCGCGCTCCATCTCGAGCAGTCCCTGCGCTCGATCGACTTCGAAGATTTCGAGCCGGAACTCGTGCGACCCAACGGAGAGTCGCTCATCGCGGACGCGCTTTTCCAGATGGATCGCTGGCAACTGAACGACGCGCGCGAGGCCTCTCTTCCGGGCACCTTTGCTATTTTTGTCTGCCTCGCCGGCAGAGTGGTCTGCGCCGGCGTGGAAGCGGCGCCAGGCGAATTTTTCCTCGTTCCGGCAGCGCTCGAGGATCGCCATCTGCGAGCTTTGGAACCTAACACCGCCGTGCTCCGAATCACGGTTGGGCCGTAACGAAGAGTCCGTTAGACGTACCTGCCGGCCACATGCGGGCGGGGGCGAGAGCGACCTGTCTCCTCGACGCCGCCGACCTTCCAGCCACCGTCTTCCGCGATCAGACTGAAAAGGAAAACGCGCACGGAGCTATTGCCGGTGAAAAAGAAAACCTGGACCACCGCAGTGTTATCCTCCATGCGGGAGGAACCGAACTCGACTCGCGTGGCGCTCGCCATCTCCGAGTATTCGCGCCGAATCATGGCCTCAAATTGCGGCAGCGTAAATTTATGCTGCACCCCGGTGCTGGCCTGGCGATAAGCCGAGGAAAAATCGTCTGCGCGGAAGGCGGCTAATTGATCGTTCACTGCCGCGAATAATTCATGTGGCAGCGGGATCGGCGTTCGCTCCCGGACGCGCGCGGTCACGAAAAAAGCCATGCCGCAGAGCGAAATGAAGAATAGCACCAGCACAGCTTTGGCAAGGCGGCTCATCGGATAGACCATCACCCTAGCAGACGCGTCAACCGCTGGCGCTCAATCGACGCAAATACCGATACGCGTAAATTCCGGTGTTGTGTCCATCGCCCCAAACGGGACGCACCGCGTAGCCGCCCACCAAGTCCCAACTCCGTAGCTCAAAGCTCTGCGGTTGGTAGCTCACATTCGGCCGATAGACATTCCCCAGGACATCAGGTTCGCCGCCACAGCTAGCGCAAGGACAAGCCCGCCGGAGTTGTTCCACGGGCAAATACGATTCCGCGCCGTCACTCCACGAGATTGCGAGTTCGTTCCCAATCAGCTGTAGCTGGCGCGGCTCCAACCGTGCGCCTCCGGAGTCGGCCATCAGGATCGTCCTCCGAAAATTGCCGTCCCCACCCGCACTAGAGTCGCGCCTTCTTCGATCGCGACCACGAAATCGTTACTCATCCCCATCGAAAGTTGCGGGAGCGAAACCGAAAACTCGCGCGCGAGCGCATCGCGCAATTCCCGCAGCGCGACAAAATAAGGTCGGGAACCCTCCGCTTCTTTTCCAAACGGCGGAATCGTCATCAGGCCCTCAATTTCCAATCGTTCCAGCTCGAGCAGCGCCGACATTTCTTCACGCAACTTCTCCGGCGCGAATCCGAGCTTACTCCCCTCGCCTGCCACGTTCACTTCCAGAAGGACGCGTGGCCGCACGCCTTCCTCGCGTGCAATTCGCTCCATCTCCAGCGCCAGCTCCAGCGAATCCACGCTATGAAATAATTCGAAGAGAGGGAGCGCGTGTCGGATCTTATTCTTCTGCAGACGACCGATGAAATGCCACCGCACCGCGGAAGGCAGCAATGGAATCTTCGCCCGCGCTTCCTGCACCCGGCTTTCCCCAAAGATCGGCTGACCCGCGTCGAACGCAGCCCGCACCTTCTCCGCGTCCTGCTTTTTCGACACCGCGACCAGCACCACTTCCGCCGCGTCGCGCCCCGATTTTTGCGCAGCCTGCGCGACCTGCTCCTGAATCGAAGCGAGATTTACCGGAATGGAATTCATGCGCAGCTCAAGGTAACGCGCTCCCCTCGGCAAACAACGCTACCGCCGCTCTCCGCCAGAAAAAAGAAAGCGGCCACGTCCTTCCGAACGTCGCCGCTTTCCCATCCTGCCGAAAAACTTTAGCTCTCCTTCTTCTCGCTCATCGTCGCCTGACAAGCCGATTTCCAGCTCGCGAATTGTTTTTTCGAGAGAATGCGCTGCGCGCTCTTCTCCATTTTCGCCCTGCTCTCCTGCGTGCATCCGCTCTTGTCGCAAGCTGCGGACAGCGCTTCCATTTCGCTCTTCTGCTTCGCCGTCAGGTCGAGGCTGGCAAAGGTCGAGGCGCACGCGGTTTTGTCATTTTTCGCGTGCTGGGCGCAACACGCCTTCTCCCCGGCGAAGGCAGACCCGGCCGCGAGAACACCTGCGGCGACAATGGCTAAAGCGGTAAATTTCATAATCATCTAAGACAGCGTCAGGACCCGGCTGTTCAATTTCACTCAGCTTCGAAAGTCAGCGCGCCATCCCGCGCATCGACGCGGATGGTTTGCCCCTCGCGGAATTTTCCTTCCAGGATATCCATGCTTAGCGGATCCAAAATTTCCCGCTGAATCGCGCGTTTCAACGGACGCGCTCCATAGGCCGGATCGTGGCCAGCCTGCGCCACCAGCGCCTTGGCCGCGTCGGTTAATTCCAAAGTAATCTTCTGGTTTTCCAATCGGCGCACCAGCCGCTGCAATTGGATCTCCACGATCTGCTTCAACTCCTCTTCGCTCAATCGATCGAAGATGATGATATCGTCCACCCGATTTAAAAACTCCGGACGGAAATGGCTGCGCAACGCCTCCAGCACCAGCGCGGAATGCTTCGGCCCGTCCCACTCCTCGGTGATGAAGTGCGATCCAATATTAGACGTCATGATGATGACGGTGTTCTTGAAGTCGACCGTCCGCCCCTGGCCATCGGTGATGCGGCCGTCGTCGAGGACCTGAAGCAAAACATTGAAGACGTCGGAGTGCGCCTTTTCGATTTCATCGAACAAGACCACCGAGTAAGGCTTGCGCCGCACCGCTTCACTGAGCTGCCCGCCTTCTTCGTAGCCGACATAACCCGGAGGCGCGCCAATCAAGCGCGCGACCGTGTGCTTCTCCATGTACTCGCTCATGTCGATCCGGATCATGGCGTTCTCGTCGT
>JBDUAE010000341.1:0-2739 GCA_040004805.1 Chthoniobacterales bacterium
CCATGCGTGGACGGATACGTCACCATCAGCGCGGCGAGATCGTCTTTGTGTGCCTCGGCCTTCGCGCGCAAATCCGCGAGATCGATATCGCCATCTTTCAAGGTCGTGATCGGCACGACCTTGAAGCCGGCCATGACCGCGCTCGCTGGATTGGTGCCGTGTGCCGAGTTTGGGATCAGGCAAATTTTGCGCGCACCTTCGCCATTGGCGTGGTGATATTCGCGAATCGCGAGCAAGCCCGCGTACTCGCCCTGCGAACCGGCGTTCGGTTGCAGCGAGACCGCCGCGAAGCCCGTGATCTCTGCTAGCCACTGTTCGAGCTGCTCGCACATGTCGCGGTAGCCTGTCGTTTGCGCGTCCGGTGCGAACGGATGCAGCCGGGAAAATTCCGGCCATGAAACCGGGAACATCTCTGCGCTTGCGTTCAACTTCATCGTGCAAGAGCCGAGCGGAATCATCGAATGCGTGAGCGAAAGATCGCGCGACTCGAGTTTGCGCATGTAGCGCAACATCTCCGTCTCAGTGTCGTGCGTATTGAAGATTGGGTGCGTGAGGAAATCGGAAGTGCGGCGCGCGGATTGCGGAATGCGGAATGCGGAGCCGTCCAACTTGGCGTCTTCGAAATTGCGCACGTGCGTCGCGCGGAAGAGCGACATCAGCGTTTCGATCTCGGTGTCGGTTGTGGTTTCGTCGAGCGCGATGCCGACGGCGTGCGGTCCGAGCGCGCGCAGATTGCAACCGACCCGCTCGGCGCGCTGCAAAAGATCGGCGCTCGTTCCTGCGCCGAGTTCCACGCGAATGGTGTCGAAGAAATCCGCGTGCGCGATCTCGAAGCCGAGCCCTTGCAAACCCTGCGCCAGTTTGGCGGCGAACCGATGCACGCGTTCCGCGATCGCGCGCAAACCCTGCGGGCCGTGATAGACCGCATACATCGCGGCCATGACCGCGAGCAGCACCTGCGCGGTGCAGATATTACTCGTGGCCTTGTCGCGCCGGATGTGTTGCTCGCGCGTTTGCAAGGCGAGCCGGTAACCGGGCCGACCTTCCGCATCATGCGACACGCCCACGAGCCGGCCGGGCAGGTGACGCTTGTGCGCGTCGCGCGTCGCCATATAGCCGGCATGCGGCCCGCCGAAACCCAGCGGAACACCGAAACGTTGCGTGCTGCCGACGGCAACATCCGCGCCGAATTCTCCCGGCGCCTTGAGCAAAGTCAGCGCCAGAATATCCGCGGCCACGATCGCCAGTGCGCCGGCGTCATGCGCGCGCCTAACGAAATCTTCGTAATCGCAAATCGCGCCATCGGTCGCCGGATATTGCAGGAGCACGGCAAACACGCCTTCTGCAAAATCGAAGGATTCGTGATCGCCCACCAGCACCTGAATCCCGAGCGGCTTCGCGCGGGTTTGCACCACCTCGATCGTTTGCGGATGACAACGCTCCGAGACGAAAATCTTATCCCGCCCGCTCACGACCGCGTGGCAGAGCGCCATCGCCTCCGCTGCCGCGGTCGCTTCATCCAGCATCGACGCGTTCGCGATGTCCATCGCGGTCAGGTCCGTCACCATGGTTTGGAAATTTAGCAGTGCCTCCAGGCGGCCTTGCGCGATCTCCGCCTGATAAGGTGTGTAGGCGGTGTACCAGCCCGGATTCTCGAGGATATTCCGCTGGATCACCGGCGGCGTGATGCAATCGGAATAACCAGCGCCGATAAAGGTGCGGTTCACCTTATTCCGCAGCGAAATCGCGCGCAGCTCCTCCAGCGCGGCGCGTTCGCTCGCGGCGGCGGGCAATTTCAAATCGCCCTTCAGCCGGATATCTTTCGGCACCGTCGCATCGATCAACGCACCGAGCGTTTCGTAACCGACCACGCCCAGCATTTCTTCCACCTCCGGAGCGCTCGGCCCGATGTGGCGGCGCGCGAATGTGCCCGGCTGATCCTCCCGCGGCGCCGTCGGCGCACTCGCGGCGGCTGATTTCTCGAGCAAATCCGTATCGGCTTGGTGCATCGCTCAAAACTACGGAGCGCCGCCCGCGATTCAAGAGCCCGGCGGTGCCACCGGGCCGTCTCTGCTGCCGCTGCGAGGGGGGGCGCCGGCCTTTGGTCGTCAAAATCGACCGAGCCGTCGCGCGCTCCCGCGTGTCATCCTGAGGCGGCGCAGCGCGCCGAAGGATCTCGCACCGGCTGCCTTATCCCACCGCTCGCGGATGGGCGTCTCAGCACTAGTGTGGGATCCTTCGTCGTCTGCGCGACTCAGGATGACACCGCCCGGCTCGACGTCGCTTCCCAGGATAAAGCGGGCTGCCTCCCGTCTTGTAACGGGACGCTACGGCGCAGACGCCTCGAACACGATCGCCTGTCGGCGAATTCGTCGGCTTAAGGATTAGCCACTGGCGGTAGTGATGTCCCGGACTGCAATTTAACCAAGCCAATATCTGAGGCGGTGATGGCTCCATTCGCGTTCACGTCTTCGCGGAAATTCGACGCCGTCACCGGCTGCCCCGCCTGCCCTTTCGTCTGACCAATATCGGAGGCGCTAACAGCGCCGTTCGCATTAGTATCGCCAACCAGAACCCCGATCGGCACGACCACGTCACCTAGTCTCGTGCCGGTGTTGACACCGAAAACCGTTACTCGGGCTCTCTGCGGGTTGGTTACGCCGGTGAGATTGACGGTCACGGTCGTCGTCCCGCTGCCGCTCGAGCTGCTCACGGAGCCGGTCCCTGCGCTCAGCGATG
>JBDUAE010000058.1:0-9152 GCA_040004805.1 Chthoniobacterales bacterium
TGCCCGCCGAGCGGATCTTCCTCTCGATAGGCGGAAAGCCATTCGCGATTCTGGTAGCACTTGTCGGTTGTGACCATGACCGCAACGCAGGGCGCGTCGAGTCGACGCAGTGCTTCCAAAACGTTAACCGTACCCATCACATTCGTCTCGTAGGTTTCGCGAGGTTCCACGTAGGAATGGCGCACGATTGGTTGCGCCGCGAGATGGAAAACGAAATCCGGCGCCGCGCTCCCTAACGAGCGCTCCACCGCGGTCGCGTCACGAATGTCGTTTATTTCATGCCGCAAATCCTGCGCGAGACCGAGCTGCGTGAAGAGATTCGGCGTCGTCAACGGTGCAAGCGCATAACCGTGCACGCGGGCGCCGAGTTCGAGCAGCCACGCGGCCAGCCACGAGCCTTTGAAGCCGGTGTGACCGGAAAGCCAGACGCTCTTGCCGTGAAAGATGTCGCCGAACATTCCCTACCAGACCTTCCACGGCGCGCGCCCTTCGTTCCAGAGCGTGTTGAGCAAAGTGAATTCCTGGAACGTATCCATCGGCTGCCAGAAACCGTCGTGCTTGTAGGCCGCCAGTTGACCCGCGGCCGTGACCGCGCGCAGCGGCTCCTGCTCGAACATCGTGCCGGGATGCTTTTCGAGATAATCGAAAACGCCCTCGCCGCAGACCATGTAGCCGCCATTGATGTAGCCGGTTTCGGTTTGCGGCTTCTCGTTGAAGCCGTGCACCGTCAGATCGTCATTCAAGCCGATCTCGCCAAAGCGTCCCGGCGGATGCACCGCGGTCAGCGTGCAAGTTTTTCCCAGCTTCCGGTGCTGCGCGATGGACGCGGGAATATCGATGTTCCCCACCCCGTCGCCGTAAGTGAGGAGAAAAGTTTCGTCCTGGCCGAGATATTTTCGGATGCGTTGAATGCGTTCACCGGTCACCGCTTCCGCTCCGGTGTCGGCTAATGTCACCTTCCAATCTTCCTCCGCATGACGGGTGTGAAATTCCACCGCCGGATTTTCCCCGAGCGAAAGCGTGGTGTCGCAAACGTTCCAGAGATAATTCCGAAAATATTCCTTAATCATCTCGCCTTTGTAGCCGAGACAAAGCACGAACTCGTTGAAGCCGTGATGCGCATACGTCTTCATGATGTGCCACAAAATCGGGCGCTCTCCGATCGGCAGCATCGGCTTGGGGCGGAATTCCGTTTCCTCGCGCAGCCGCGTGCCTTTACCGCCGCAGAGAATGACTACTTTCATAAAGGTGCGATCACCGTTTACCGCGAAGTCGACGGTGTCCATCAGGTAAAGCGGAAATGATGCCAACGGGCGATGTCGCCTACGCGTCGTCCGCCTTATTCGTCCACGTAGCGCTGCGCGATCGGCATTCTGCGGCCCAAACCGAAGGCGCGCCCGGACACCTTGATCCCCGGGGCGGCCTGCGCGCGTTTGTATTCATTCGCATCCACCCGTCGCTGCACCCAGCGGACAGTTGGTTCCTCAAAACCGCGAGCCACAATATCAGGCGCGCTCAGGTTTTCCTCGACGTAGAGCCGGAGGATTTCGTCGAGAATCTCGTAAGGCGGCAACGTATCCTGGTCGACTTGCCCGGGTTTCAATTCCGCGCTGGGCGGCTTCTCAATCGTCGATCGCGGAATGATCTCCCGTTCTCGATTTATCCACTGCGCGAGATCGTAGACCATCGTCTTCGGGACATCGCTAATCACGGCGAGGCCGCCCGCCATATCGCCGTAGATCGTGCAATAACCGACCGCCAATTCGCTCTTATTCCCGGTCGTGAGCAGGATGTGACCGAACTTATTCGAAAGCGACATCAGGACCATGCCGCGTAGGCGTGATTGCATATTTTCCTCCGTCGCGTCCTCAGCCCGCCCCGCAAAAATGTCGGTAAACTGCGCTTTGAAGCAACGGAACGCGTCGCCAATCGGAATCTCCAGACACTTGATCCCAAGATTTCGCGCGAGCGCGAGAGCGTCGTCGATGCTGCCGCGGGAAGAATAAGGGCTGGGCATGGAAACACCGACGACGTTTTCCGCGCCGAGCGCTTCGACTGCGATTGCGGCCACCACCGCAGAATCGATCCCGCCGCTCAATCCCAACACCGCGGATTTGAAGCCGCATTTGTGCATGTAGTCGCGCACTCCCAAAGCCAGCGCGGCGTGCAGCTCCGCGCATTTCCCCCCCACTTCGGGAGTGAGCACGGCCGCTCCTTCACTCTCGACCACGCTGTTGGCGGTGCGAAAACCAGGAAGCTGCGCGATCAGCGCGCCGTCCCGATTCACGGCGAAAGAATTGCCGTCGAACACGAGTTGGTCATTACCACCGACTGCGTTGGTGTAAAAAATCGCAACCCCGTGCCGAAGCGCGAGCGCTGCCACCATCTCGCGACGTCCCGCCGGTTTTTCCAAACCGAAGGGCGATGCGCTGAGATTGACGATTATTTCCGCCCCTTGCTGCACCAGCGAACTGACTGGATCGAGCTCATAAAATGCCCGCGGCAGATATGGCTCCGTCCAAATGTCTTCGCAGATCGTAATCCCGACCCGGCGTCCTTTGACCAAAAATGGAGCCACGCTTCGAGCCGGCTCAAAATAGCGGGCCTCATCAAAAACATCGTAGGTCGGGAGGAGGGATTTGTGCACTGTCCGCCGCGGTTCACCCCGGACGAGGAGCGCGGCGGCATTGTGGAAAGGTTTTCCCCGCCCTTCGTTCCGCTCCACATAACCGACCACAAGGCCCGTTTCCGCTGAGATCGCCCGATGCAGCTGCTCTACCATCTCAAGATTTTGCGGAACGAAGCGCGATTTAAAGACAAGATCCTGCGGCGGATAACCTGGGACGGCTAATTCCGGAGTGATGACCAGATCCGCGCCGGCGGCGGAAAGCTCCTCGTAAGCCGTGAGAATTTTTGCGCAATTCCCACGCAAATCTCCGACGGTCGGGTTGATCTGAGCCAAGCCAATTTTCATGCGCTTACCCAGCCTAGGCATGAGCCGGCGAGGGGCAATGGCCGCTCCCGCGCTATTTTTTTACCGCAAAACTATCGCCGGCAGTGTGCTTGTAGCCGGCATTCAGCGCGTCATCCGCGCCGGTCACGAAGACCTTGCCCCACTCCAGAAGGGAGGCGGCAAAGAAAGCGAGGATCATGCAAATGATAACCTTTTGCAAAAATGTGGCGTGCATATGTCGAGCTCATCGGAGCAGTTGCAGTGCCAAACTGCGGACGGTCGCCGGTTTACCAGAAGCCCCATTGCTTCGTCTGCATGATCCAGAGTCCAAGCAGCAGATTAGTTATGGCATGGGCCAGGACGCAGGCGCTCAAACTGCGGGTGCGGTACGCGACCACATTATAGAGGATGCCGGTCAGCGCCGCCGCCGGCCAATCCGCGGATGAATGCGCGAAAGTGAAGGCCAGCGTGACCGCGCTAAACGAGAGCCAAGAGAATTTACCGAAAGGGACCTCAGTAAATTTTTCGTCGATCAAATAGCGCAGGAGAAAACCGCGCCAGAAGATCTCTTCGACCAGGGGCACGACGACGACGAGGCGAAGAAAACGAAATAGTACCGTAGCCCAATAAGCGCCGGATCCGATGACCCAGACCTCGGGATTAAACCCAGCGGCGCGGGGGCTAAACCCTAAAAACGCCTGGGGCGAAATCCAAAGCAGGAAGACGAGAATGGCCACTCCCAGCGCAAACCAGAATCCGCTCGCGCGATGCCACTCGTAGTCGCGCCAGAACCAGACTAACAATCCCGCGCAGGTCAGCGTCTGGGCCGGATAGATCCAAAACTCGGACGCTTGCAGCCAGAAGGCCGAGCCCAATTTCGGCAGCAGCGAAATCGGCGTCATCCAAAGCAGAAACACTACGAGCGGGAGCGCATAAGCCGCTAACTTGCGTCCGGGCGCGGGGTTCGTTAAAGGATTCATGTAGCTGACGCTGGCCAGCCCTCTTCTGAACGATGCGCGACGACAATCTCAAGCCCAATCCTTCCGATTCCTCCGAAATGGAGAAATTGCTCGAGATCGAGCTCATGCAAAAACGCGCGGCGTGGCAGCAGACTAAAGCACGGCGCGGGACCTGGCGCGCGCTCAGTTTCCTATTCCTCTTTGTCGTTATTCTCGTGGTCCTGTTCGGTTTCTTCTGGTTGTCCACCTCGGGACGGCTGGGCGATATGAAAACTCATCGCGAAGAAGCCCAACCATCGCCTTCCCCAAATTAGTGCACTCAAGACTCGACGCGCGCCTTGTTGCCAGATGACGCCCGGCGGGGAATGCGTAAACCTTTATCGTGCCAAAGACCCAGAAGGATAATCTTCTCGCGCAGGCTACCCTGCTCGATCTGGCTCACGATAGCGTGATCTTGCTCGATCGTGCCGGAACCGTTGTGCGCTGGAACGGCGGCTCGGAGCGCCTCTACGGCTGGTCGAGCGCGGAAGCTCTCGGGCAGGAGGTGCATTCCCTTCTGAAGACACGATTTCCTGATCCGATAGCGACCATTGAAACCAAACTGCACGAGGGAGGACACTGGGAGGGCGAACTGCAACAGACCCGCAGTGACGGCGCGCTCCTCTGGATTCGGAGCCACTGGACGATGCGGGACAACGCCGCGGATTCGCTGCAGCTCCAGATAAATACCGACATCACGACCGAGAAAACTGCGGAACGCGTCCTCCGCCAGAGCGGCGGCCGCAATCGCCGCTTCGAAGACGAAGATCTTACCGGCAATCTCATTATTCACGCCGACGGAACGATCGTGACCTGCAATTCCGCGTTCGTTCGGGCGTTCGGTTTCCAATCAACCGAGGAAGCGTTGGCGGCAAACTTCACCTCGCTCTTGCGTAATCGTCGCGATTGGATCGAGATCTTCGAAGAAGTGCGAAAGCATGGCGCGGTGGAGCGGCATGACCTGGAAATGCGGCAGCCGCGCGGGGAGCCGGTCTACGTGGCGGCGCGCTTTGTCGGCGCCTTTAGCGAGACGGGCGAGTTGGGCGATCTCCAGGTTTTTCTTTTCAACGACACCAAGAGAAAGCGCCTCGAACAGCAGCTCATCCAAGCTCAAAAAATGGAGGGCCTCGGCACTCTGGCGGGCGGCATCGCGCACGATTTTAACAATATCCTCGCGATCATTCTCGGCTATGCGTCGCAACTCGAAGGCCGGCACACGAAGCCCGAGCAGATTCCCGGCGCCGTCAAAGTGATCAAAGAAGCAGTCGAACGCGGCGCCGCTCTCGTGCAACAGCTCCTCACCTCCGCCCGCCAGACGGAAGCGCGTCTTTCTTCAGTCGATCTCAACGCGCTTCTGCGCGAAGTCGAGCGAATGTTGCAGGCTACTTTTCCGAAAATGATCAACTTCGAGCTGCAACTCGATCCCCACTTTCCCCTCATCACCGCGGACCGCAGCCAAGTGCACCAAGTTTTGCTAAACCTCTGCGTGAACGCCCGCGATGCCATGCCAAACGGCGGCACCATTCGCCTCGAAACCGCCCTCGCCGACGGGACAGAAGTCGGCCGCGAGTTTACTGGTGCGGAGGCCGAGCATTATGCGCGCATCAGTGTGCGTGATAACGGCACCGGGATGACGCCCGAGGTGAAGGCGCACATTTTTGAGCCGTTCTACACCACGAAAGAACGTGCGAAAGGGACCGGCCTTGGCCTCTCCGTCGTCTACGGCGTGGTCAATAATCATCGCGGTTTCGTGCAGGTCGAGAGTGAACCGAACGCCGGCACCACTTTCCACGTCTACCTCCCAGTCCGGCAAGAGTCCGATCTTGTGACGGACAGCATTACCGGCACCCCACCGCGGAAAACTGGCCAGCCACAAACCATCCTTTTAGTGGAGGATGAAGAAATGCTACGCGAACTCGGTACCGAAATTCTTTCCGGCGAAGGCTACCGCGTCCTCGCCGCGCGCGACGGGGTGGAGGCAGTGGAAATATTCTCCGAGCAACGCGACCACATTGGTCTGGTCGTGTGCGATCTCGGTCTCCCGCGGCTCGGTGGCTATGACGCGTTCTTGAAGATGAAGGAAATCAAACCCGACGTCCGCGCGATCGTCGCGAGCGGTTACCTTGAACCCTCGCTTCGCTCAGAGATCCTCAAAGCCGGCGTTCTCGATACGCTGCAAAAGCCCTACGATTTTAACGACATGCTCGACCGCATTCGCGCCATCATCGGCAAGGCGCAAAGCGAAGACGACCATCCGCAATTGTTCTAAGGTTAGATCGCACCGGCGATTACCGCGGTAGCCATGCCTTAGCGGGGCACGCCTTCCGCCTCGGGCAGCGTTGATCGAACCAAGTGAGTCCCAACCTTTCGGTCATTCATAACGAAGGTGTTGTTATCACCGTATTTCGACCAGGGACCACGAGGCACGTCCTTGAAATCGACAAATTTCCAATCCGTCACATCCGTATCCTGCAAACCGAGGAAATCGCGCACCGCTGGCGAGACATCGAGTCCCGCGCCCTGATTTAAATTAGGCTTCGGTCGCTCGTTCCCGAAGACGTATTGCCAGTGATCGGTGCGAAATGGACCGGCATCCTCCCACTGCGCGTAAACTGTGCGGTTACCTTTCCGGATAGCGACCCATCTACCCTTGCACGTCGATACGCCTGGCCCTTGGTAGGCCTCCTTAAACCAAGGCACCACCTTGGGCGCCTCGGGACGATGACCTTCGCGCGACTTATCATTATAAGGCAGTGCGATGTAAAACGGGTTCTGTTTCGGGGTGAAATCAACCGGAATCAGATCGCGGCGCTGTGCACGATCCGGGTTATCGTAGCCGCCGTAGCTTTTCGTCCAGTCTTTGTCCCAAGAGCTGGAACGATTTGGGACGGGATTGTTCGACGATGGGCGCTCCCCAATCCAAAACACTGTCGTGACAATATTCGGCTTCCAGGAAAACTGTTGGGCCTGCCCCGGAAGTGGTGGCGGTCGGGTCATGCTCATGGTGGGCGCGAAGACGAGCGGACCACCCGCTGTCCGCTCGGAAGGCTTTTCCGATTTCTTGCTCAACTTCGCTTTTGAAAACGGCATCTGGATTGGCACCGACTGCGAAAAAACAGACGTCAACGTCGAGAGCAAGACCGCGAAAGTGTGGGTAAATGTGCCTGGCTTCATAGTAGGATGGGCGCAACTCCAGAGGGAGTGGGAGGTTCTACCCAGGATTCGAGTTTGGAAGGCTCAGCGCGTGCCGACCGGCCGAAATAAGATGGCCTTTTGACGCAGCTACACGTCCAATCCGGGGGTATTTCTGTTCTGCAATAGGCCACTTTATGGGGTCGGCGTCAAATCCCCCCGGGATCGGCCCCTACTCTTTCCGCCTCTCCAAGTCTCGCGACGCGCGATAATTTCCCGTAATCCTTCCAGATGAAACATCCGCTCTTCCGCGTCGCGGCCGGCCTTGGCCTCCTTTGCGTCGTCTTCGCCGCGGCCAGCCACGCACAGCCTCCGCCTACGGCTCCCGTGGAAAGCGGCACGCGGGTCCCGGATTCTGCCGCTCCCGCGCCGCTCCGGGTCGCGTTTTGGAATATTCAATGGTTCCCCGGTGGACATCCCCACGCCTCTTCGCGCGCCGAGGAACGCCAAATTCAGGCAGTGCAGGCGGAAGTTCCGACTCTGGCCGCAGATTTGATCGGCTTCCAGGAAGTGCGCGATTGGGATAGCGCCGCTCTCGCGGTACAAACTTTGCCGGGCTTCAAGGTCGATGTTTGCTCAAATTTCCCTCCGCGCGCTGGACAGGACGTCAGCCAGCAGGTCGCGATCACGAGCCGGTTACAGCCCATCAGCGCTTGGGCCGAACCATGGAAATCCGGCGGCGTAATTCATCCTCCGCGCGGGTTCGCCTTTGCCTCCTACGAACTCTCTCCTCACCAAATCCTTCTGGTTTACGCCGTCCACCTCAAAAGCAACCTCGGCGAATTGGTCGAGAACGTTGCCCTGCGCGAGGAATCGATCCGCCAATTAATCGCCCACATGCACGAGATGGAAACGGCCTATCAAAAATTGGGCGACCTTACCTGGATCGTAGGCGGTGATTTCAACACCGCGCCGGACGACGTGCGCTTTCGCACGGAAAAATCGATCCCACTCCTGCTGAAGTACGGCTTCAGCTGGTCGTGGGAGAACACACCTTTTGATCGCCGCATGACCCGGCCGCCGACGAAGGAATACCCGGCGGCGTGCTTCGATCACATTTTCTACCGCGGGGCGCGTTTGCAGAACGCTGAGGTCCTTTCGACTTCTGCCGTTGCCAGTGATCACCGCGCCGTCCGCGCGGAATTCGATTTCCCCACCGCTCGTTAGGCGGGAACGCGCTCTTCGACAAACTTCCCCGGGTTCAAAATCCCTTTCGGATCCAGCGCTTGCTTAAAGCGCCGATGCACCGCCCGCGCCACTTCGCTCGTCGCCTCCGGCCACCAGCGTTTCTTCGCCAGCCCGATGCCGTGTTCTCCAGTGATGACTCCACCCCACGCCAGCACCTGCGCGAAAAGCTCGTCCAGAGCGCATTCCACCCGCGCGCGCACCTCCGGCTCACTGTTGTAGTGATCCGCCATGATGTTGACGTGAATATTCCCGTCGCCCGCATGCCCAAAAGCCGCCACCGGAAAACCGTGCTTTTTCTGGAGCGCCTCCGCGAATTCCACCAAATCCACTAGCCGACTGCGCGGCACCACAACGTCCTCATTGAGCTTCGTTAGGCCAGTAGCGCGCAGGGCGTTGCTAAATTCTCGGCGTAGGGCCCAGAGCCGCTCGGAATCGGCCTCCACCGTTGCCACTTCCAACGCGGTCGGCTGTTTTGCCTCCACAATTTCGCGCAGCTTGGCCATTTCCAAGCGCACCGTTTCCGGCTGCCCATCGAGATCCACCAGCAGATGCGCATTGCCCGGCACAACCAAGTCCGCACCCAAGTCATGACGCGCCGCGTCCAACGTGAAACGATCCGCAATTTCGAGCGATGACGGCAAAAGTCCCTGCGCGAAAATCTCCTGCACCACCGCCGCCGCGGTCGAAATCTGCGAAAAAGCTGCCGACAATGTCGCGCGCGCCGGCGGCAGCGGTAGCAGCTTCAGCGTGATCTCCGTCACCACTCCCAGCATTCCTTCCGAGCCGACAAAAATGCCGATGAGATCGAATCCGGTCTTGTT
>JBDUAE010000059.1:0-9081 GCA_040004805.1 Chthoniobacterales bacterium
TCGCTTCATGCGCGGTGTCGGTTGCGATAATTGTCGGCAAACTGGTTATCAAGGCCGCCTCGCCATCTATGAAATCTGCGTGATTAACGAAGCGATGCGGCGCTTGATCGTGCAGAAGCGGGACGGCGGGGAGTTGAAGCAAAGCGCGGTGGCGCACGGGATGCAGACGTTGCGGCAGGATGGCTGGCGCCGGGTGGGCCAGGGCAAAACAACGATCGAAGAAGTCGTGCGTGTGACGCAGAACGACGAAATTATTAGCGAGACGACGATCGAGAGCGCGCCGGCGACGACGGGGTAGGACGCGCTTGCAGCGGATTTTTACGCCGCACGGTGGGATCCCTCGTCCGTCTGCGCGGCTCGGGATGTCGGTTACTGAGTCGATGATCGCAGGGCGAGGATTGCTTCGGCGTAGTCTCCGGTTTTAAAAATTGAGGTTCCGGCGACGAGAATATTGGCGCCGTTTTCGAGGCAAGGTTTGGCTGTCTCGGCGGTGATGCCTCCATCGACTTCGATATCCAGATTGGACTGGTTAGACTCCTTCCAAAGGCGCGCGGCGTGCACTTTTTCCATCATCTCGGGCCGGAAGGCCTGTCCGCCGAAACCGGGATGCACCGTCATGATTAAAAGGAGATCGATCTCTCCCAAATGCGGCTCGACCGCCGCAAAGGGCGTGGCGGGGTTGAGCGAGAGGCCGGCGCGGCAGCCGGCAGCGCGGATTGAGCGGAGGGTTTGCGCGACATCGTGCCGCGCTTCCGGTTCCACATGGACGGTAATGGAATCTGCGCCGGCTTCGACGAAGCGCGGGGCGAAGTGATCGGGCCGCTCGATCATGAGGTGAACGTCGAGCGGGAGGCCGGTGTGCTTTCGCGCCATCGCGACGACAGCTGGACCAAAGGAAATATTATCGACGAAATGGCCATCCATGATGTCGAGGTGCAGCCAGTCGGCGCCGGCGGTTTCGATGGCATGGATTTCGTCGGCTAATTTTGAGAAATCCGCGGCGAGAAGGGAGGGCGCGATGAGGGGAGCGGGCATGGGGGGAACGTCCGACGTTCAGCGGGAAACGTCCAACTCTTCAGAATTGGGCGCGCGAATTAAGATTTTCTTCTTTGGGAAATGAACGTTTTAAGGTGGAATTTTGACGTTACGGCCCGAGCGCCGGTAGCTTTTCCTTGACGTTGCGAGGCTTCGTTTCTAGATACTCTGCGTTTCAGCCGGTCGGGGTCGCGCCCGCAGCGCACTTGAGCTGCACGGGTCGAGTGAAGGACGGGCACGACAGACTGAGACGCGTTTCAGCGATCTCTTTTACTCATGTTTAACGGACTTTTTGGCTGGTTATCCAGCGACATCGGCATCGACCTCGGCACAGCCAACACGCTGGTCTACGTCAAAGATCAAGGCATCGTCTTGCGCGAGCCGTCAGTCGTCGCAGTGCAGGCGGGCACAAACAAAGTGCTCGCCGTGGGCGACGAGGCGAAACGCATGCTCGGGCGAACGCCTTCAAATATCGTGGCGGTGCGGCCGTTGAAAGACGGCGTGATCGCGGATTTTGAAGTGACGGAAGCGATGTTGCGTCACTTCATTACCAAAGTGCACAACCGCCGGGTGCGGGCGCGTCCGCGGGTAGTGATCGCAGTTCCGTCCGGGATTACGGAAGTGGAAAAGCGCGCGGTGCGGGAATCCGCTACGCATGCCGGGGCGCGGGAAGTTTATTTGATTGAAGAACCGATGGCGGCGGCGATCGGCGTCGGTCTCCCGGTGCAGGATCCAGCGGGAAACATGATCATCGATATCGGTGGCGGCACGACAGAAGTAGCGCTGATTTCGCTCTCAGGCATCGTGTTTAGCCGAAGTGTGCGCGTGGCTGGCGATGAGTTGGACGAAGCGATCGTGCAATACATGAAACGTGCTTACAATTTGATGATCGGTGAGCGCACCGCGGAGGAGATCAAAATCAAGATTGGTTCCGCTTATCCGAGCGAAAAAGAGACTAGTGTGGAAGTGAAGGGGCGCGATCTCGTGGCCGGCCTGCCGAAGACGCTCATGATCACTTCCCAAGAAGTGCGAGAGGCTTTGCTCGAGCCGATTTCTACGATTGTGGATTCGGTCCGAATTACATTGGAGCGCTGCCCGCCGGAACTTTCGGCCGATCTGGTGGACCGCGGTCTGGTGTTGGCGGGTGGCGGCGCTCTGCTCCGCGGTTTCGACAAACTTTTGAGCGAGGAAACCGGTTTGCCTGTCCATGTGGCGGAAGATCCTCTCAGCGCGGTGGCGGAAGGAACCGGCAAGTGCCTCAATGAAATTAAATTTTTACGTCAAGTTGCCTCGTCAGATCGCACGTGGCGATAGGCGGCGCGGCCGAGTGAAGAATCCGGCCGCCGGGTGGCGGTTCCGGTTTCCATTCGCATGAACCGTTCCAGCATCGCCGCGCTGGTCGTTTTCGCTGCCATTCTCGGGTATTTTTTGACGTTTGGTCCCGAGAGCACGCGAAAACTTCAGGCTGGTTTCTATCAAATCATCTCGCCGTTTCTGACGACGGGCTCGAGTCTCGAAAAGCAGATCACTTCAGTCCGGACGGGCTTGAAATCGCTCGAAGATCTGGAGAAGGATAATGCGCAATTGCGAGTGGATAACCGCGCGCTCAACGCGACGAATCAGGCGTTGCGCGATGTGGAACGCGAAGTGAATCGCCTGCGCCTCGCCTTGGCTTACCGCGAGCGCTCGGTCTTCAAGTTGGTCCCAGCCGAAATCGTGACCCGGGACGCGTCCACTTGGTGGCGCACGGTCACGATCAATCGCGGGAAAGAGGATGGAATTGAGACCGACATGGCGGTGGTTACCGACCAGGGTTTGGTCGGCAAAACTACGACGGTGAGTGACACGATTTCGATCGTCCTTTTGGTTTCGGATGAGAATTGCCGGGTCGCGGCGAATATCGAAGGCTCAAGGGAGCAAGGGATCGTTTCCGGGGAGCGAGTTGCGGGCGCGTTAACGCCATTGCTCAATCTGAATTTTCTCTCAAAGCAGGCGGACTTGAAGCCTGGGCAAAAAGTTTACAGCTCTGGAGTGGGCGGAGTTTTTCCGTCGGGATTACTCATCGGCATGATTAAAGAATTTAAGGTACGGGATCTGGATGGTCAGGCCCGGTTGCTCCCGGCGGTGGATTTAGCGAAGTTGGAGGACGTGTTCGTGGTGACCGGGCGAAAATGATCTTTTTCGCAATCCTGCTCGTGTTGGTCTTTCTGGCGCAAATCATCGAGCTTTTTTTGCCGCCACTGGAGTGGATGTACAATGCGCATATTTACATCGTGCCCCTGGTGGTTTTTTACGGCGCGATGGCGCTCCCTTTTCCGCTGATGCTGGCGCTGGCGGCCTTCGCCGGATTGCTTCTCGATGCGTTGACGATGCAGGTCATCGGGGCGCGGGTTGAAATCGCGTTCGGATGGTCAATACTCATTTACGCCGTGCTGGCGTCGATCATGCATGGGCTCAGGCCTTTGTTTATCCGGGGGCGTTGGGAGGTCCATTGCATCATGAGCGGGGTCTGCACGTCGCTTATTTTGCTCTCTCAATATCTGATGATCACGTTCCGCCGCGGCTCGATCCTCTTCACGCCTGAAGCGTGGTGGCAGATCGGAGGTCCCGGCGTCCTCGCCATGATTATGGCACCACTTATGTTCTGGATTTTGCACACGATCGGGCAGGCGACGGGAAATCCATTTCTACCGGAAAGGGAGACTTACTGATGAATCGACGACGTTTCAGTCACCGCCTCCGCATTCAGGTGCTTGGGGTTTTAATGCTGATGGGCATTGGTTCCATCGTCGCGCGCCTCTGGTGGGTGCAGGTGGCGCGGGGCGCTGATTGGACGGCAAAAATTCGTGGCAGCTCGGAGTTGACGGTGCGCATTCCCTCAGTGCGAGGTGAGATCCGCGACCGCAACGGAATCGCTCTGGTGCAGAACCGCGCCAGCTATGAGGTCGATTTTTATCTACCAGAAATGGTGAAGGGCTACCGCATGCGCGTGGGTCAGCCGCCGGTGACGCAATATCGCGCCACGATCAATGGCATGCCGAAAGACATGACCGAACCTGACATCGTCAAGATTGTGAACGACGGCGTGGTGCCGCGCCTGGACGATTTGGATTTGGCGCGAGATTACAACGCGAACCGCCTCCAGAAACATTACCGAACGAACACTGAGGTTCCTTTTTCCTACATCAAAGACATCGACTTCCAGACGATGGCAAAGTTCTCCGAGCACGATGTGGGATTGCCCGGAGTAGATATCGCAATCAAGCCGGTGCGATCGTATGTCTACGGCGCCCTGGCGGCGCACTTGTTAGGCTACGTCGGCGCGCCAGACGACACGAACAAGGAGGAGGCGCGGAAATTCACTTTTTATCAGGGCGACGTGGAAGGGAAATCGAACATCGAAAAGACGATGGACGACTATCTGCGCGGAAAACCGGGGGTTCGTTATCTACGCCGGAACGCGAAAGGCGTGATCGACGGTGTGCTGCGGGAAGACCCGCCGCAGTCCGGCTCGAATGTCATTCTCACCCTCGACGCGCGCTTGCAGATGATCACAGAAGAAGCGTTGCGTTCGGTGGGGCGCGCCGCGGCAGTGGTGGTGGATCCGAATAACGGCAACATCCTGGCGATGGCGTCGGTGCCATCGTTCGATCCCAATACTTTCATCCCCAGCATCAAAGCGAAGGATTGGGAAGCCCTCCGACAGAATGACGCAAATCCTCTAATCAATCGCGCGGTCAGCGCTTTCCCTCCCGGATCCACTTTCAAGCTGGTGACAGCGCTGGCTGGATTGCGCAAGGGGATCGGAAATCAGAAATTTAATTGCTCGGGCGGCGTCACCTATGGCGACCACTATTTTAAATGCTGGATCGGAGAAAAGGGTGGCGCCCACGGGACGCTCGGGCTTTCGGATGCGATCAAGGTTTCCTGCAACGCCTTCTTCTATCAATTTGGGAACGCGGCCGGGATCAACGCCATCGATGAGACGGGCGAGACCCTCGGTTTGGGCACGGCGTCCGGGATTCATGTCACGGGCGAGCAGCCGGGCATTTTGCCCGGGCCGGAGTGGATGAAGGTGAACTATCCCCGGGAAAAATGGACGTCCGCGTACACCGCGAATGTCTCGATTGGCCAGGGCTTCGATCTCGTGAGCCCACTGCAACTCGCGATGGTTTACGCGACGGTCGCAAATGGCGGCGTTTCCTATTATCCGCGGCTGGTGAAAAACGTGGTAGACGCGGAAGGGCGTACCGTGACGGACGAAAAGGGCGCTCCGGTGATTCCGCAGACGCCAAAGGTGCACGGCGATTTGCGCCATGATTTTTCCCCCGAGCAGATCGAATTGGCGCGGCGCGGACTTTGGAAAGTGGTCAACGAAAGTGGCGGCACCGGTGGCAAGGCGCGTCTGCCCGGAGTGCAGGTGGCGGGAAAAACCGGGACCGCGCAGGCGATGACGGACGGCAAGAAGGATACGATCGCCTGGTTCGCGTGCTTCGCGCCGTATGACAATCCGAAATACACCATCGTGGTGATGGTGCAGGGCGGTGCGCACGGCGGCTCGGTCGCGGCACCGATCGCGACCCGCATTTTAGAGCGCGCCATCGCGATGGATGAGGGGCGTTACGATCCTCAGTTAGCGTGGTTGGCGCCAGCGCAGCGGGCCAATCCTTTTCAGATGATCGAAGCGGTAGATTTTAAGGGATCAGGTCCGAACGTACCCGGCGGCGATGAGGAAAATTTATCCGGCACAGACAACTCTAGCGCACAGATGGCGGCGGCCGATGCTGCTCCAGATGTAGAACCGGAAGCCGATGCCCGTGGGCGCGTGGAACGCGCTAAACAACGCCCGGCTCGCGCTCGCGCGGTCGCGACCCCGCCCCCGCGGAAACCAAACTTTTTCGAACGCCTCTTTGGCGCTCGTCCTACTCCTCCGCCAGCCGCGCCTCCTCCCGGCCGGCGGCCCGGGACTCGCCGATAATCCTCAGAGTATGTCCACGAGCTCCCTCCGTCGCCCGCTGCTCGCGGGCGTAATCACACAACCTTTTTTAATTTATGATAGATCAAGTAAAACGGATTTTGGGCCTGGGCCCGCGCAAGACGGGCAACAAGCTCGTCATCAGCGTGGAGAAACTGGAGCGGCGCGTGGCGCTCCTGGAAAATGGCCGGCTGGAAGAATACAGCGTCGAGCGTAACACCTCGCGCAACATCGTCGGGAGCGTTTACAAGGGGAGAGTTAAGAACATCGAGATGGGGTTGAAGGCGATGTTTGTCGACATCGGCTTCGAGAAGAACGCATTCCTGCATTTTTGGGATGCGATTCCCGCCGCGCTCGATAGCGGGATCGAGGAAATCGATCGGCCGGAAAAACGTGGCCCGTCGAAGAAACGAATCACGGCCAAGGATATCCCGAATATTTATCCAGTCGGCGCCGAGGTGATCGTGCAGGTGACAAAAGGCCCGATCGGCACCAAGGGCCCGCGGGTCACGACCAATCTCAGTTTCGCAGGAAGGTATCTGGTCTTCATGCCCTATAGCGATCGGAGCGGAATTTCCCGCAAGATCGAGAACCCAAAAGAGCGTGATCGGTTGCGCAAGATTCTGCGTGAGCTCGAGATTCCGGAAGGGGTTGGCGTCATTATTCGTACCGTCGGAGAAGGGCAGCGCGCGCGTTATTTCGTGCGCGATCTCGCTTTTCTGTTCGAGCAGTGGACCCGGGTAGAGCAGGCGATTCGCGAAGATCGAGCGCCGTGCCGGGTTTTCGAAGAGCCGGATTTAGTCGAGCGCACGGTGCGCGATTTTTTAACCGACGAGATCGATGAAGTGATTTGCGACGATCGGCCGGCGATTGATCGCATGAACGAAATGGTCGGACAGATTTCGCGGCGGGCGCGGAACCGGATTCAATACTACGACGGCGCAGCGCCGGTCTTCGAAACCTTCGGAATTCAAAAACAGATCGACGACGCCTTTCACCGCCAAGTCTGGCTCAAATGCGGAGGCTACATTGTCATCGACGAGACGGAGGCGCTGGTCGCGATCGACGTGAACACGGGTCGCAATAAGGGCGGGCGGGACGTCGAAAAAACCATTCTGCAAACGAATATGGAAGCGGCGGACGAGATCGCGCGGCAGCTGCGTTTACGAAATATCGGTGGCCTCATCATCGGCGACTTCATCGATATGAAGAGCCGGAAGGATCAGCAGGCCGTCTACAATTTGATGCGTGAGCGTTTGAAGCGGGACAAAGCCAAGACGCACGTTCTGCAATTGTCGGCCTTGGGATTGATGGAAATGACCCGACAGCGGGCGCAGGAAAGCCTGAGTGATTCGATCTACGAAAACTGCCCATATTGCCAGGGGCGCGGGGTGGTCAAGACGTCGATGACGACGAGTGTGGAACTGCATCGGACTCTAAACACGGTGATGCGAAAATATCAGGAATCGGTCCACGAGATCCGCGTCATTCTCAATCCTGATGTCCTGAAGCGTTTAAAGGAAGAGGACGAACAATTACTGGTGGAACTGGAGAGGCGCTACGCGGGTAGGCTGCTTTTCCGCCCCGATCCCAGCTACCACCATGAAAAATTTACGGTGACGGACGCGAGCACTGGAGCCGAGCTGAAACCGTGACCGGCGCCGACTTCATGGGGCGGGGAAGGGACGACTCATCAATTTTTCGGAAAAATCGCTGGAAATGATATTTTTTTCTGCCAAAATCGCGGCCAACCGGAAAAATGCCTGAAAAGCGTGGATGGGAATGTAGCCTGCGAGCGGCCTCTTCCGGCCTTAACCAAACCAAAAGAAAACAACACTATGAAAAAACTAACCTTGACCTTGTGCGCAGTAGCGACGGTCGCTTCGGCAGCGTTTGCCGGCACCTCGACCTATTCCGGTAAGGAAATGAAGCAGGTGGAACAGGCCCCGTGCCCCTCCTGGTACGCGGATAATGAGTGGAACGTCGGAATCTCCGGCGTCTACGCACCGAACGTGCATGGGAACGACAACAACAACAATTTCTTCTTCAACAGCGACAGCTGGGATGACGGCTTCGGCGGCGCATTGGACGTGAAATATTTCTTCCACCGCTACTTCGGTCTCGGCGTGCAGGGCTTCGGTTTCAGCCTCAATCGCGATAACAACAACGCCTTTCGCCGTTTTAACAACAACAACGACGACTTCGGCTATGGCGGTGTGGGAACCTTCACCTTCCGTTATCCGATTCCTTGCAGCCGTTTCGCCCCCTACGCGTGGGTCGGAGCTGGAGGATTCTTCCAGAATAATAACAACAACAACAATTTCATCGGAAACTTCCGTCGCAACAGTGACAACGGGCGTTTCATGGGTCAGTTCGGTGCCGGATTTGAAGTTCGCTTCACCCCGCACATCGGCTGGACCAACGACGTCAGCTTCAACGACGTGGAAGGCGGCGATCAGGATTTCGTGCAAGTTCGCACGGGCTTGAACTTCGCGTTCTAAGCGGAAACAAATTCAAATTGAGCGCCGGGAACACGATTTGTGTTCCCGGCGTTTTTGTTTTTAGGGCGGGAGAAATGAGCTGATCTCGGAGAGAGATTTTCGTTTAATCTCGGGCACGCGCGCCGTTTCTGCCGGATAGCCGACAACGAGGAGAAGGAAGGGCTTTTCGTAGACGGGACGTCCGAGGACGGAGTTTAGAAAGCCCATGGGGCTGGGAGTATGCGTCAAGCTCGCGAGGCCGGCGCGATGCAGCGCGGTGATGAGGATGCCAGTGGCGATACCGACTGATTCCGTGGCGTAGTAGTGCTTCATCCGGCTGCCATCTGGATTGAGCCGGTAGGGTTGGGCAAAAATCGCGATAAGCCAGGGCGCGGTTTCGAGGAAGGGCTTCTCGGAGTCGGTTCCCAAGGCAGCTAATGCAGCCAGCCATTCGGCTGGGGCTCGGTGTCGGTAAAATTCACGCTCTTCCAGTTCCGCCGCCATCCGGATTTCATGCTTTAGAACCGGATCTCCCACTGCGACGAAGTGCCAGGGTTGCAGGTTGGCGCCGCTCGGCGCTGTCCCTGCGGC
>JBDUAE010000342.1:0-2710 GCA_040004805.1 Chthoniobacterales bacterium
CTCGCCGTCTTCGCGGCTCGGGATGACGGCCGTGAGTAGTTCGTTAGACGAACAGCTCTACAACACTTTTTCCCACGTCGTCTTGTCCTTGAGCATGATCTGGCGGAGCAAGCGAATAGGCGGCATGCCGTGCTTCAGCATTTCGTCGTGGAATTTCTTGAGGGAGAACTTGTCGCCTTCCTGCGCTTTATAATCGGCACGGAGCTTTAGGATCTGGAGTTTGCCGAGGGTGTAGTTGAGATAACCGGGATCCCAGGTTCCGCGCATGGCTTCCTGGCGCGCGGGCTTCTCTGCGTAGTAACAGTTGTCGGCAAAAAATTTTGTGGCTTCCTCCACGTTCATACCCTGGGTGTGCATTTTGACGGAGGCGCAGAGGCGGCAAAGGCGGAGAAGGGCTTCGTCGGATTGCGCGAGGCGGTATGTAGCGGCGCGTTTGATTTCCTCCGGGCTCGGATTCGCGTCCTTACTTTTTCCAAAACCTTCTTCGAGCATCATCTGCTCGGTGTAGTGAGCCCAACCTTCGATGAAGGAATAGCTGCCGAAGATCTTGGCGGTGCGGGAAGCGCTGGAGGCGTTGAGGTGCAGGAATTGCACGTAATGGCCGGGATAGACTTCGTGAATGGAGACGATATCGGTGGTGTAGCGATTAAAGGCCGTGAGCCACTGTTCTTTCTGTTCTTCCGGCCATTCTTTTTCGGTGGGGGTAACGTAGAAGTAGGCCTCCGTGGCCTTCTTCTCGAATGGCCCCGGCGTATCCATGGAGGCGAAACTGGTGGCGCGGGCGAAAGGCGGCGTCTCGCGCACTTCCGCTTTCACTTTCGAGGGTAAGGTAATGAGGTCGTGATCGATTAAATATTGGCGGACGGCTTCAAGGTTCTTCGCGGTTTCGGGAATGAGTTTATCAGGGGTGGGATGCTCCTTCTGGATCTCGTGGAAGATTTCGATCGGAGGCTTCTCAGGATCGATAATTTTTGCGGCCTCGGCAAAGGCTTCCTGCTCTTTCTTCAGTTCGGCGAGGCCGAGTTCGAGGAGTTTGTCCGGCGCGATATCCACGAGCTCGGTTTCGGCCAGCATCCGACGGTATTTTTCTTCACCGAGGGCCCAGTTCCCGATTGCTTTGGGAAGCTTCTCCTTCTCAAGCCAGTTGGCGTAATCAGTCAGAGCCATGGAGGCCTTACGGTTCGAGACCGCGAAGGCGCCACGGAGGTGTTCGTCCTTCAGATCCTTGAGCGCGAGGACAAGGTCCTTTTTCAGGAATTCGACGGTGCCGCGAGCGATCTCGATTGCGAGTTCGACGTAAGGTTTCGGGAGATTGGCGCCGAGATTGGTTTTGGCGGCAATGATGATGTTCGGCGCCTGATTTTCAATCGCGATGATACTGCGCGCGCGATCCTCCAGCGGGGAGAAGTTGCGCTTGATGTAGACGTTGACGTCGAGCGCCTGCGCGTACGTCATCGGGTTGTTTTCGAATTGATCCATGTCCTGCATGGAGAAAAGGTCGTGCTTCACCGCTGTCTGCAGAATGCCGAGGTCGATCGCGGCGGTGCCGTCTAATTTTTCCGGGTCGAATTTCTTCAGCCGCTCATCGAACCGGCGGAGGCGCGAGAGCTCGGCGTCGAGCGCGAGGCGACTGTAATCGTTGATCCGGCCATCGTATTCGTGCAGGCCGATAGAAGTGGCGTCGAGGGGATGAGCCGCGAGCCAGCCCTTGGTGTATTCGTCGGCGACTTTCTTAAATTCGGCGTCGTCGTTCTCCTCCGCGGCCTGCACCGTGGGGAGAAAGGTGGCGCAGAGGAGAAAGGCGAGGGCGAAGGGGAATTTCATGAACGAACGCTGCGGAGGGCGAACCTACCCAAGGGTTTGCCCGTTGCCAAAAATTTCCGCCTGAGCGATGATCCAGCACCGAGCGCCTGCCGCCGATTTAAATGATGAAACGCCGCTTTCTATTCAGTACCGCCGCGGTGCTGCTCATCCTGGGAATTCTACTCGGATTTCGGTTTCGCGCGCAGGGCGCCGAGGCCGCGGAGGATACCGGTTATGCGCAAATTTCGGTCTTCGCGCGAGCAGTCCAGCTCATCCGGCAAGATTATGTGGACGGGAAAAAGACCAGCTACCACGACCTGATTTACGCCGCGATGAAAGGAATGATGGCGTCGCTTGATCCGCACAGCCAGTTCATGGATCCGGATGATTTTAAGGATATGCAGGACGATACCCGAAGCCGCTTCAACGGGCTCGGAATTGAGGTGTCGGTTAAAAACGGGCTCCTGACCGTGATCACGCCGATGGAGGACACGCCCGCGGCGAAGGCGGGAATTCTCTCCGGCGATCAGATTTTGCGGATCAACGGCAATTCCACGGAAAAGATGGAGCTGCAGGATGCGGTCAATGTCCTGCGCGGCGTCCCGGGGCAGAAGGTGACGCTGACGATTCTGCGTCCGGCGACAAAGGAGATGAAGGATTACGCGCTGGAGCGTGCGGAGATCAAAGTGCAAAGCGTGAAAGGAGCGCGCCTGCTCGACCCGGATTTGGCCGGCGCATTTAAGATCGGCTACGTCCGGCTCATCCAATTTAATGAGCCGACCGCGAATGAACTAGAGAAGGCGCTGGATGACCTGCAGAAACAGGGGATGCAGGCGCTGGTGCTCGATTTGCGCAATAATCCCGGCGGCCTGCTGAACAGCGCGGTCGATGTCTGCGCGCAATTTCT
>JBDUAE010000343.1:0-2705 GCA_040004805.1 Chthoniobacterales bacterium
GGAATGAAGAAATTCGGAACGACATCCACCGCGTGTTGCAAATCGAACGTGGCGCGCGTTTCCGCCCGCAAACTTTCCGAGACCGTCGTGACCGCGTCCGATTCGGAAAGCGCGTGCTCGATCGCTTCGCGATAACTCGGATCCTGCCCGAGCAGGGTGGTGTCGGTTCCGTGCAGCGTGGTGACGATTTTGGGGACGGACGTGCCCCGGCGCCGCAACATTTGCACCGCGAGATACGCGGCTGTGGCGTGTGGCACCGCGTAGTGCACATGAAAAATGTCGAGCCCGACGTGACGCGCCACGTCCGCCATTTTCACCGCCAAGGGCAAGGTGTAATCCGGATAACGGAAGAGGCTGTACTCGTTCACCAGCACTTCATGGAAAAAAATGCGCGGCTGCGCGAGATCGAGCCGGACCGGCTTCGAGAAGCTGAAGAAATGCACCTCGTGACCGCGACGCGCCAACTCCGAACCGAGCGCGGTCGCGAGAATGCCGCTTCCGCCGATGAGCGGATAACAAGTGATGCCGAGCTTGAGCCGAGATGCGCTCACGATTTAGAAAAGGCGAACCGACCGCGGCAACTCCGCCAGACTGTCGACCAGGAAATCGTCGCTCGGGAAAAGCGCCTGTGCGTATTCCACTCCCGCTTCCACGCCAAGGAGGCGGGCGCGTGCCGTCTGGAGTTCGATGTAGGCGCGCGTGCGTAACTGCGTTTGATGGCATTCCATCAACTGCACCCAACGCGAAAAATGCGCGCTGATATCGACCCGTAGCGAAAATCGCGACGCCGGTTCCGCCGCCGGCGTGACCGCGTAACCGAAATGATGGGTGACGCGATGCGGCGGGAGATCGCGCAATTCCGCCAGACCGCCGTAACGCGCGAGGCGCGTGGCGGCTGCGCCAAGTTGACCGACGACGATGTGATCCGGGTGCTGGTGCGCAGTCGTAACGGGCGCGAGCAGAATATCGGGGCGCAAAGCGCGAATCCGTCTGGCTAAAGTGCGCGCATGCTCAGGCGCAGCGGTTAGCCGACAATCGCCGCCGAGCTCGAGAAACTCGACTGTCGCCGGAATCAAATCGGCGGCGGCGTGCGCTTCCGCGGTGCGTTGTTCCGGGGTGCCGTTGCTTGCGGCCTCGCCGCGCGAGCAGTGACAGAGGAAGATCTCGCTCCCGCGGGCGGCTTCCGCGAGCAAAATGCCGCCACACCCGAACTCGATGTCGTCCGGATGTGCGCCGAGTGCGAGAATGCGCAGGGCGCGAGAGGAGTTAGGCATTACTTCCATGCGTCCGAATTATCGCGCCGGAAGCGAGCTTGTCTCCGATCTTTCGTCGAGCAAACGCGACTACGGCTGATCCGGCGGCGGTGGTGGCGGCTGATGCCGGCGTTCACCGCGGTGCCGCAAAATGTTTTCGTGATGGTGCCGCATCTTTTGTAACCGGGCCACTTGTTCCGGCGTGAGATGAGTCGCGAGCTCGCGTTGAGCGTCCTCCATCGCCTGCGAAACGCGTTGGCTAGTTTCGTCGCGAATCGCCTGCAGACGTTGCGCGGTTTGCTCGAGAATAGGATCCACCACCCGCAGTTGTTCCGGAGTTAAATCAAGCTGGCGCTTCATGTGTTCGCGCATGCGCTCCCCCATCCCGCGCTCGTGCCGCAGCGCGAACTCATGCTGCATATGCCAGGCGCAGGCGAAAAAACCCGTGGCGCCGCCCGCAAGGAAAGCGAGCGCGATTCCGAGCACGATCCGTCCCGACAAGGCGCGCATCATTGGAAAAAATCCGCGTCAATCGCGTTATCGGCGATGGCGTACAAGTTGGTGGTTGGTTCGTTCAAGTCTTCGCTCTCACGCAATTGCCAGTAGGCCGCGCTTCCGGAAACAGCCGTCACCAGCAGCGCCGCCAACGCCATCCGCCGAAGCCACCGGCCAGCTTGCCGATTCTCTCGACCCGCGGCTACACCAGCGGAGCGCGCAAGCGCGACGACTCGGGTATCGAAGGCGTAGGGCATTTCTGGCTCCGGATCAGGCGGTGCCGCGGCGGCGCGATCGAGCAAACGTTTCAGGACGGGATCAAACATGGCCCTCCTTCTCTCCTAACCGCGTTAGTTGCGCTTTCAATTTTTGCCGGGCGCGGAAGGCGCGCACCTTCACCAAGGCCTGGCTCCAACCGGTTAGGAGGCCCACTTCCGCAACCGATTTTTGCTGCAGATGCAGCAGGTCAATCACGAGACGCTCCGCCGGTTTCAGCGCGCCCAACAGATGCGCAAGCAGATCGCGCGAGGCGAGTTGCTCGTCCGCCCCGGCGCTCTCGGTCGCTGTCGGCAAATTATCGATCACGGCTTCCTGTTCTTCGCTTAAATCCGCCCGCCGCAATTCCGGCCGGGCTTTTTCTGCGGCGATGGCGTTGAGACAGGTATTAATCGCGATCCGCGAGAGCCAGTGCTCGAGCGGGACCGTGCCGGAATATTGGGGTAATTTCTGAAACATCTTGATGAAAATCATTTGGCAAAGGTCTTCTTCGGCGGCGCGGACAGGGCGATGGGACCGCACCAGACGAGCCACGAACGGATAGAGGCACCGCACCAGCGCGCGCGCCGCTTCCTCGTCGTCTCGCAAAGCCGCCGCCACCAGCGCGGCCACGTCGGGATCGTCAACCATCTCCTCCACCATGTCTCCACACTGCGGGATATGACAGCGCCACACGCGGCT
>JBDUAE010000344.1:0-2692 GCA_040004805.1 Chthoniobacterales bacterium
CCCTCGACGTATTCCATCACGAAATAGGGAAGGCCGTCGTCGGTCGTGCCGGCGTCGAGCAGGCGCGAAATATTCGGGTGGTCGAGCCGGGCGAGAATCTGGCGCTCGGCATGGAAGCGCTGCAGGACTTCATCGGTATCGGTTCCGCGCTTGAGGAGCTTGATCGCGACCAGTTTTTCGAATTGTTGATCGGCTCGGCGAGCCAGCCAGACCGCACCCATCCCGCCCCGGCCGAGTTCGCGTAATAATTCGTAAGCGCCTAAACGGCGGCCGATTCTTCCGGGCGCAGAAAAATCGGGACGGACGAGCCCGATTGTTTCCGCGCAGGTGTCGAAGTCACCTTCAGGCTGATCGAGAAGAGATTCCACTTCGCGGCGCAAGGCGGTGTCGTCTGCACACGTAACCGAGAGAAAGGCGCGACGCTCCGGTCCGGTGGGTTGTTCCAGGGCGTCCGCCAGGACACTCTTAACCTGTTGCCAGCGCTCGGGGTCCATCGCGATGGCTAGTCCGCTCCCGCCATCTCCCGCTGCAGCCAGCGTTTCGCAGTAAGCCATTCACGTTTCACCGTCGCCTCCGAAAGCGACATGAGCTCAGCCGTTTCCGGAATAGTGAGGCCGCCGAAGAAGCGCAGTTCGACCACTTGGGCTTGGCGTGGATCGAGCGTTTCCAAATCCTTCAGCGCTTGATCAACCGCAGCGATGCTGACGGCGCGTTGGTCGCAAAACTCCAGCGCGGAATCGAGCTGAAGCTTGGTCGCGTCGCCGCCGCGTTTCTCGGCGCTGCGTGCGGTAGCGTGATCGGAGAGGATGCGCCGCATCATGCGGGCGGCGATGGAAAGAAATTGGAGCCGGTTGCCCCAATCGACGGTGCGCTGATTGCGCAGACGCAGGTAGGATTCGTGCACGAGCGCGGTCGGTTGCAGGGTGTGGTCGGAGCGCTCGCGGCGGAGGTAGCCGGCGGCCATTTCACGCAGTTCGGTGTAAAGCGCAGGGAGCGCGGCATTCATTTCCCCGGAGATCCCTCCCTCGGATAAGAGGTCGCCTAACAAATCATCTTCGGCGGGGCGATTCGGATCCATCGGGGAAGCTGCCACTATAGGATTTTCTGGCGCCGAATCACCTGATTTTCACAGGGACACGGGCGGCGATAACGGGGCGGAATTCATTTTGTGTAAAATAGTTTGAGCGGATTCCGCGCCTTTTGCCGCGAGTAATGAGTGACGGGCTGTTTTTGCGACAGGGGTTGCTTTTCGGCCGCGAGCGCAGCCAACGCCGGATCCAGGACGCACCCATGAGACAAAATATCTTTTCCAACCGCTCGGATTCTACCCCGAAGGTGTCACTTCCGCTTTGCCGTCACCCGTTCTGGCGAAGTGCTTTCGCGAGCGTGTTCGCGTTCACTCTCACCTGGGCTGTGCCGTCGGCGGAGGCGATCCCGACCTGGGCGCAGAGTTTCGGGATCGATGGTCACGGGCCGGATACCCAGGGGTTCTCTGGAACTGGCGATGATTTTCCCTTGGGGATTGCCGCGATGCCAGACGGCGGCGTGGCCGTGGTCGGGAAACTTTCGTATCCGACCTCCTCGACGGCTACCACCGCCTCCCTCGCGACCGACGCGCTCATCCGATATGCCGCGGATGGTTCGATCCTTTGGAAGAAGACGCTGCGCGGCGACCGCAGCAATTATTCGACGGATGGCGCCCAGCGCTCAGCCCGCATCGTTTCCGACTCACAGGGGAATATTTTCGTGGCGAGCATCTTCAAAGACGCCCTACAAAGTGGCGGACAAGATATTACCTTCGCGGCCAAGTTTAGCCCCAACGGTGACGTCATCTGGCAGAACAATCTTGGCGGAAGCGCAAGTGACGGGGCGCATCCTTTAGTTTCTGGTGAGTTTTATTCTCTCTCGCTCGCTCCGAACGGAAACCTGGTCTTGACCTGCGCCTCCGCACCCGCGGGCGGGGGACTTTCCTTTCCTGCTCTTTTCGTGGTTAATGGTGCGACTGGGAACGTGATCTTTCGCCGGCAATATCGCAATCCGAATGCGCAATATCTTCCCGCACAGGCCGGCTGCGGGTCACTCGATGGGACGAAGTATCTTTTTTGCACTCCCTACAACGACTTGAGCGTCATCGTCACGAACGCGGCGGGGGACATCCTCGACGCAAAAAATTACTTCACCAACTACCAGCGTTTAGGAGCGACCATGAGCATCCCGACGGCGGATGGCGACTTTGTCGTCATGAGCGGAAACGTGATCCGCAAGATCGGGGCGGATGACGTGACGGTCGGTGGTGTGACCACCACGACCCTGGTGACGCGCTTCGAACGGATCCTCAATTACTCGGGCATGACCGGCCACACCATCGTGCAGACGGCGGACGGCGGCTATTTGATTGGCGGCTCCATCTCGGTCGGAGGATCGGATTTGCCGCCAAATACTTCGGGCAGGAAGGCGGGGGTCTACAAGTTGAATGGGCAAGGAGTAGTGACGCGCGTTTTTGCTTACGGGGGTTTCGCGGACGAGACCCATTATGATCAGAGTACCTCGGCCGGTTTGTGTTCCGCCGTCCCGACGACAGACGGCGGGATCGCTCTCGCGACCGACACCCTCTCCTACCGGAACCAGCCGAGTTTTGATCAAATGAAACCGGATTGGTGGGTCGTAAAGACAGACGCGCTCGGCCAGATTC
>JBDUAE010000345.1:0-2689 GCA_040004805.1 Chthoniobacterales bacterium
GCGCGCTGGCTGATCGATCACGGCGTCGACTTGATCGCCGGCTCGCATCCGCATTGTCTGCAACCGCTCGATTTCTATCACGGCCGCGCGATCGTCTATTCGTTAGGCAATCTTGTTTTCGATGGCGCGCCTGCGTTGGCCTCGTGGAATCACGGCCAACTTCTCGAGGTTGGCCTGAGCCAAGGGAACGCCTCGCCCACGCTCCGTTTCGTCCCCGTACAGCTCGATCGCGCGGGCTGGCCGCATCTCGTAACACCCGCCGAAACGGAACGCCGGTAAAAATTTCTGCCTAATCGAGCACTGCCGGGTCCACCAGCAATCGTCGTAGGGCGATGGCATCGAGGTGGTCTTTCTCGCGCTGCGACTGCTCTTTCCACCCGATCAGGGAGCGCTTCGAAGCGACGGCGATGGAGAAGCCGCCCGCCTCGAACCGGTCGGCGTCCGCCAGCACTTCAGCGAAGCGGCGCCCTCTCATCACGGTGAAGACGTCGATCTGCATTTGTTCCGTTTCCTCGACGATCCGGATCGCTCCTTCTTCGTCGGTAAAATCGGCCGCGGAAAGTTCGCGCGCAAAGCCTTCTCCGTAAGCGGCCAGAGTTTGCAACAGGCAAGCGAGATTACCCTCCGTCGCATCGACCAGGAGATCTATGTCTTCGGTCAGGCGGACGTAACCCTGAATCGTGACCGCGACGCCGCCCACGACGATGAAGCGAAGGTCGCTTTTAGCGAGCAGCACCAACAGTTTTTCGAACGAGGCTTCCATCGGTGCGAGTGGGGTTCCATGGCCCCGGACGCAAAATCCGGGCGTTTGCCCGGAGCATCTCCAAGCGGCGCAAAGGATCGAGGCGCGACAGGCTGCCGCCGACCTTCTTCTTCACCGGCTCGCGCAACGAATCCTCCATTCCGGGAATGCTACGAGAGGGCTCCGTGGGAACAAGTCGGAATCCAACCGAAAGAGTCGCGTCTCGATGTGGTTAGGGCCGACTTGCGTTCCGCGCGAAAGAAATCCGCACGGCTTATCCCCTGAGCCCTCTTTGGTTCGGCGGGTCCACACGGACCCTGCGGATCTGAGGGCGAGCTATAATCCTACCGGGTGACGCGCATCGAAGCCGCGCGGGGTGCGCGACCGGGCCTGCCAGCGTGGCGCCCAATGGCTATCACGCCGCATTGTGTTCCACGGTGTGGTATCGAGCCGCAGCCCGGCGATGACGGCAAAGGTGTGACCGTTGCGCGCATAAACCGTGATCCATTTTCCTTCGCCGCGTGCTCCGAAACGCCGGAAATCTGAGGAGCTCATCGGGGAAGGCACGAGGCCGGCGCCACCGAGCGCGTAAGAGATCGTGCCCGAGCAATCGTAGGCTGAATCCTGGAAGGAACGGTGCCCGCCGCCGTAGCGGTAAGGCTTTCTGGAAAGTTGATTCGCCGCCCAAATCGCCCGCTTCACGGCGAGCGGAGCCTGCGCCGGCGCGAGCGCGACGCTGCCACGCAGGGTAGCGCGGGTGCCCGGAATGACCGGACCATCGCCGGGAAATTGCGTGACGTTGCCAAAGAGATCGGAAGCGAGAAAAATCGCCGCCAAAGTGAAGAGGAGTTTCATCTGGGCCATTGAATGAGCGGTTGTCGTGCCAGATCGATTGTTCGACCCGTCTTTGGTTACGGAGAGACGGGTGAACAAACTGCGCACCCGAAAAAATTTTGGCGGAAGGGGTGGGATTCGAACCCACGGTGAGTTTAACCCCACGTTCGATTTCGAGTCGAGTGCCTTAAACCGGACTCAGCCACCCTTCCATTTTTCGGCCGTCGCGTTCTCGCGCCGACGCGATGCATATTATGGGAGCAGCCCACGTCTTTGCAACCGAAAGGCTGCGGGCGAGTGCGGCGTGGTAGTGGGTCTCGTTTCCCTTGTCGGCTATTTTTGGCGCGAGATCGCAGCCGGTAACGACGTGCCCGCGACCGATTTCACCAGCGCCACGTCGCTGGCGTTGATCGCGCCCGAGGCATTGACATCGTCGCGGAAATTCCCGCTCCCTACCGTCTGGCCCGTCATCGCTTTCACTTGCCCGATGTCGGATGCGCTGACACCGCCGTTCGCGTTGATGTCGCCAATCAGCACGCTCATGGGGATCGTGAAGGAACGCGTGGACGTTCCATCATTCACATTGTTCAAAGTCACCGCGATGGTTTGTGCGTTCGCCACGTTGGTAAGCGGGATCGTAATGGTCGAGCCGCTGACCGTGACCGCGCCGCCATTGCTCACCCCGCCCGCGCCGACGGTCGCACTGCCTGTCGCGACCTGAGCCTGCGGGCTGCCGTCGACGCTGATGGGTCCGTTCCCGGTGAGCGTGACGACGATCTGGTAATCATTGCTCGCGCCACCAGTGCGCGGTTCCACTCCGGCAGTGCCGGTGAGCGGCAATGGAACATCAAAGGCGCCGACACCGCCGTGGGATTTCCGCGAGACAGCAGATTGGACTGCGACGGTGCTGGCAAATTGCACCCGGAAGAGCTGACCACCGTTCCCCTGGGCGAGATAATAAAGGCTGCCATCCGCGCCTACGGCGAGATCGACCGGCGTGCTGATTCCCTGGGCAAAGGCGCTGGCCGTATTGGTCGCGGGATTGAAAAGACGGATCCAGCCGTTGCAGAGATCGGCGAAGAAATATTTCCCGACATACGAGTTCGGGAACTG
>JBDUAE010000060.1:0-8996 GCA_040004805.1 Chthoniobacterales bacterium
GCCGTTGGTGGATGGATTTGATCAGGAATTTTCCACTCCGGATTTTGTCGCGGATATAATCCTTCACTTCGCTCCCGTTGCCGTCCTGCGACATGATGTCTTTGTAGGTGTTGCTGATGCGCAGATGGGGGATTTGTTCGCCATTGAGGATAATTTGGAATTCGCCGTCGATCTTTTCCACGGTGACATCCGGCAACACGTAATTCTGCGGCGACTCCGCGAAAATCTGCCCCGGCCGAGGATCGAGCTGCGCGATATTGTTGGCACATTTCTGGACCTGCTCGGCGTTCAATCCCATCTTGCGCGCGATCTCGGGGAAGCGGCGCTTTCCCAGATCCAGCATGTGGTCGCTAATGATCTTGTATTCCAGACTGCTCTGGCGGCCTTCGCGCTTGAGTTGAATAAGAAGGCACTCGCGCAAATCCTGCGCCCCCACCCCGGGTGGATAGAAGCTCTGCACCAGCGTGAGCATGTTCTCGAATTCCTCCTGCGCGATGCCGGTATTCATCGACATATCCTCCGGTGAGGATTGGAGAAATCCGCTGTCGTCGATGTTCCCGATAATGACCTCAGCCGTCTTCCGATCATCCGCATTCAAGGCCGTCTGATTCAGCTGACCCATGAGGTGCTGCTGGAGGGTCTCCTGCGTGGCGATGGAATCGAAAAAGAACTGACGCTTTTCCTCCTCGTCCTGCGAGCGGCCGCTGAAGCTATTCGACTGCGCCATGTAATCGCGCCACTCGTCATCGAGCTTGGCGAGTTGATCGAACTCTTCCTTAAACTCTTTGTCCGCCTCCGTTTTCTGGGGGTCCTCGCCTTCGTCCGACCCAATTTCGGTCGCGAGCTCCTCGAGCACCGGGTTGGTTTCCATTTCCTGCTGCACCAAATTGCGCAGCTCTAACAGCGGCGCCTGTAGGATGAGGAGGCTCTGCTGAAGTTGCGGCGCGAGAACCTGCTGAAGAGACAGGTTCTGAGACTGATGCATACCGAGGCCGGCCATTAGCAAGAGGGTACGCAGCGAACCGACGCTAGCGCAAGCAGTTCTCGCGCCGCGCTCCCACGCAAACGCGGCGGGGTTCGGGAACGCGACTTGCTGTTTGAGGGACGTAGACCTCACTCTTATGAAACGAATCTGTCTGCTCGCGGCATTTTTCTTAACCAACTTGGTGCAAGCCAATCCAGCTGACGCGCTCAATGCCGCCAACACTCAAGCGCTTCTGCAGGCGCTCAAGGCTGTTCAGGCGCAACAGGCCACGATCACGGAAAACCAGGCAAAAATCGACGAGCGCCTCGCCGGCGTGATCGAAGCCGCCCGGGTGGCGCGAATTTATTCAAGCCGCTCCGGCAGGTAATCCTCATGAAAATTATCCTACTCGCGCTCATTAGTTTCCTCGCCCTGAATCTGGCTTCGGCACAGACGCCCGCGCCCATCGTCGTCACGGCAATGCCGGCTGCGGCTACGGCGAGTGCGCCCGGAAATTCCGCCGCCGCCCTCGCCACCGCGCAACTCGCGGAATCCACAGCCACGCTGACAATTGCCCTGAGATCGCTGGAGGCGGTAAAGGCGGCAAATGAGGAGTTGCTAAAAAAGCAGGCGGCTACTCTGCAACAGTTGGACGAGCTCCAAAAAGCCGCAGATCAACTCAAGATTTACAGCAAACGCGGCTAAACCCGCGCGCTATTTCTTACTCTTCTGCTCTACCCTGCGGTAGAGCGTCGCCATGCTGATCCCCAAGATACTGGCGGCCTTCTCCCGCGAGCCCTGGCAGAATTTGAGGGTAGCTTCGATGTAATTACGCTCCTGATGCTGAAGGAAATCTTCGAGCGGCTGCCCGACGGGCATGGCGGCGATGATATTGTCGTCGAACTCACCTTTGGCCGAAGCCACGAGCTGAGGAGGCAAATCGCTCGGTAAAATCATTTCCTCCTCGCACAACGCGCAGGCCCGTTCGATCGCATTTTCCAACTCGCGCACGTTTCCGGGATAATTGTAATGGCAAAGGATCTCGACCGACTGCGCGTCGATCTTTTTCGGCTCGCCTCCACTCGCGCTCGCTTGTTTTTGCAGAAAATAATTTACCAGCAACGGCACGTCCTCGAGCCGCTCGCGCAACGGCGGTATCTCGACCGGAATCACCGCAAGCCGGTAATAAAGATCCTCGCGGAAAGTCCCGTCCTTCATCTTCGGCTGGAGCGGCTCGTTCGTCGCGCCCACTACCCGCACATTCACGGGCGAGCTCTTATTGTCCCCGACCCGCCGCACCTCGCGCTCTTGCAAAACCCGGAGCAGCTTGGTCTGAAGCGAAGTCGCCATCGAATTCACTTCATCGAGAAATATCGTCCCTAGATTCGCCTCTTCAAAGAGACCGCGTTTGTCCGCCACCGCGCCGGTAAATGCTCCCTTTTTGTGTCCGAACAATTCGGACTCGAGCAGATTCTCCGGCAGCGCGCTGCAGTTGATCGCAACGAACGGATGATGCTGGCGATTGCTGTTAAAATGCAGCGCGCGCGCGACCAGCTCTTTGCCAGTTCCGCTCTCGCCCTGGATCAAGACCGTGCTGTCGGTGTCGGCTACTTTGTTAATCAGGTTGTAAACCTGCTGCATCGGGCGGCTCGTTCCGACAATATTCTCGAAGCGATACTTATTTTTTAGCTCTTTCCGGAGGTAAACGTTCTCTCGGAGCGCGGCCTGATAATCGAGCGCGCGCTGCACCGTCATTTGCAATTCGTCGATCTTGAACGGCTTCGTCACGTAGTCGTACGCGCCCATTTTCATCGCTTCGACCGCGGTCTCGACCGACGCATACGCGGTGATGAGAATTACCGCTGTTTGCCGATGATGCTCACGCACATGACGGAGCACATCGAAGCCCGTCATCGTCTCCATTTTGATGTCGGCGATGACTACCTGCGGGCCGATTGCGTCGAGTTGTTCGATCGCTTTCGGAGCCGAATTAAATGGGAAAACCTGATGACCTTTCTCGCGGCAAAGGGTGACGATCACCTCCACCATCGCGGGTTCATCGTCTATAATGATAATCTTCGCCATAGTCGCAGGGCGGAGAATATTTCAGAATTGAGAAAAAGGAAGCAGAATTGAGAATCACTCGTTAGTGACTCCCGTGCGTTCTCCGTTTACCATCCGCCACGGGACGCTGCCCTCAAAGGCCAAGATCCCCTCTAGCGCGTCGGCTACCGGCCCGCTAAACGGCAACGCGATCATGTCGGCGCCGTAGCCGGCCCGCAATCGCCCCAACCGGTCTCCCTCACCGAGAGCAGCCGCCGCACTAGTTGTCACCATTTCTAGAATTTCCCGTACTGATGAGATTGGAATCGTCCCGCGGCAGCGGCGCATTTCAGAAAAAAGACTCAGGTCATCGGTGCTCGCCAGACTATCGGTTCCCAGGCAAATATTGAATCCGAGCGAGCGCAGGCGCGCGTAAGGAAATGGCGCGTGACCGAAATAGGCGTGGCTGCGCGGGCAATTCACGATATGAAAACGCGGAGCCTGTTCTAGGAGTTCGAAGTCAGACGGCGTCAATTCGTTCAAATGCGCGACCAGCCACCGCGCGTCCAATAATCCGCGACGCACCATCAACGCGAGCGGCGTCTCCCGTCCGCAATCGTCCATCGGCCGGCCGATGCTCTGCATGAAATCAAACAGCGATCCTTGCCCATCGCGAAACATCGTCATCTCATTCCTCGATTCCGCGAGGTGCGTGGTAATCGGAATTCCGTGGCGCGCCGCAAGGTCCGCCGCTGCTCGATACAAATTCTCGGAAACCGTGAAGGGCGCATGCGGAGCGAGTCCCACGCCTCCCGGCGGCCGTGCCCTCGCTTCCATTTCCGTCAACACTTTCTCGACTGCGACTGGAGCACGCACATCGATCATTTCCGCGAGCCACCAGGTCCGCATCGGAACCGTGGCGACCTCGCCAATCAGCTCCGGAAACGCTTCGAGATTTGCAATCGTGGTCGTGCCGAATTTAGCCGACTCCCGCAAGCCGGTCTCAATTGAATGCAAATAATCTGCTCGGGTCAGCGTCGCTTTGCAGGCGTTGATCGCCTGAATCCAGGCCGTGAACGAATTCGGTGGCGGAATCGCGCCCCGCAACATCGTGTAATCAAGATGGCAATGGGCATTGATGAGTCCGGGTAAAATCACGTGGTCGCCCAGATCGAAGACCTCGTCGTTCGCCGTCGGGAAAAACTCCCGCCATTTCCCGACCTGCGCGATCTGCTCCCCGAGGATGGCGACGGCGCCATTCTCAATCGGCTCGCCATCCATCGTCACCACCACCCGTGCGCGAATGATCATTCCTTAGAAAAATTAGCCGTCGGCATTTTTCACGGTCTGCCGCGCCTCGGCCACGAGCAGGTTGCATGCTTCCTGGCAGAGAAGAGGAATGGTTTCCTCACCTCGCCCGGTCTGATCAAACTCGGGATCGAATTTCGATCTCGGCAAACGCGTTGACGCGGTGGCTTGGGTTTCGTCACGCCGCCAGAGGATCGTTCGCAAACAGCCCTGTTCCGAACGGCAAAATCCTGCCACGAGAACGTCCGCTGCCGTGTCGGTTATTTTCGCGGCCGCGCGATATATTCCCGTCTGCCGCGAAAGCGTCTCTCGCAGCGAAGTTGTCGTTAGGGCGCCGTTTACTTGTGCCTGCCAGACCGCGAGGCGACCGGGATAAAAAAGGTCAACCGCATGCCGAACTGCCCCGGCATCGGCCAGCAGAAGCCGCCAACCGTGCCGAAGATTCGGCGCAGTTTTTAACGGTCGAAATTTCCCGGCATCATCGAAGCGCGCAATCTCGGCGGCGGCTCCACTTTCATTCGCCGTGCCTAAATCAAGCCGCGTCGCATCCTCCCGATGGCGGAGATCAAATCCGCCGCCGTCCGCCGCGCTGATCAGAATTTGCCCAATCCGACCCGGCAGCGTGGAAAGACGTTCCGCAAAAAAATTGACCCGCGGGATGGACCCCGCCGCGTCGTTCACTTAAAGGCGCGGCCCATCAACATGGCCACTCGCTCCAACACTTCGCGATCCTCCGTCGAGAAAGCCTTCAGCTTTGTGCTTTCCACCGCGATCACGCCGACGACGCGTTCCGTCTGGCTAACGATTGGCACCACAATCTCCGACAGCGTCGTGCCAAACGTCGGCAAATAACGCACGTCTTTCCGCACATCATCCACCACGATCGTCTCGCGTGCTTCCACTGCCGCGCCGCACAAACCCTGCGTCACCGGGAAGCGCGAATAACAAGGAGGATCATCTCCCGTTCCCGCTACGATCACGCACTCGCCGCGGGTAATTTTATACACGCCCACCCAACGGTAACCGCGCGCCGTCCGAATCATCTCGGCCATTTGCTTCACGTCTTCCGGCCCCTTCGCGCCCGCGAGAATAAACGCGCCGAGTTCCTGCAGCATTTTGATGGTGGCGGGCTCTTTCAAGATGTTTACCCTCGCGCAAAAGCCTCTCGGCGCGAGGCCCGATTGCAATCAAACGCTTCCACCTGCGCGAGTAAGAGATCCGCGAAACGCGCCTCGGTCCCGATCGAATTTGCGTAATAGAGCGACCGGCCCTGTAACGAATGGGGATTGCGCCGGAAAACGTCGCGCGCTCCCTCGCTCTGCATCCCGAGTAGGACCGGAATGTCCTCATAACTATGCAGCCCATCGGCGATGAAAAACGGAACGACGACGACATGCGGTGTGCTCGTCAGCGTTGCCCAATCCGCCACTAACGGCGCCTCCTCCATGTACACATTTAAGACGGCGGCGTAACGGTTCAGCTTCTGGATTTTTTCCACTTCCCGCTTCGCCGCCACCGCGCTGTTATCGTTCAAGCTCGTCCCGTGGCCGACGATGAGCAGACTCGTTTCCCGTTCCGGGACACCCGGCGCTACCTCGCGCGCGCGCTGCAAAAGTAGCTCCGTCATGGCCGGATGATTCCCCACCGGCTCGCAATATTTCCAAATCTGCCCGCTGCCGCGTTCCGTTTCCGGCCCGCTCAACTCGAGCTCTCGCGGAATAACCGTCTGCGTAAAATAGCCTTCACTAATAAAATTCGGCACGACGTAAACCTCGCGAATCGCCGGGGCATCGAAGAGAAAGAGCGCATCACGCAGGCTCGGCTCTTCCTTCCAAAAACAACCGACAACATCGGCGAAAATTTCGCGTCGCCGGATTTCCGCCGCGTGCGCCACCGTCGGAAGACTGGAAGCCGGATTCACGGTCGAGCCGTGGCCCACGATCAAAAGAGCGGCATCTGATCTGCGCGTCATGAAGGCCAGAAACGTCGAACGTCAAAAGGCGCCCGTCCAACCGGAATTGACCCCGCCGATCAGCGCGATCGCGCCGGAAAGTTAATCGCCACTGGCGTCTTCTTCCGGCGTCGGCTCATTTTCCACCGGTTGCGCCCGGCGCGGCCGATCCTTTTTCGACGCAACTTTATACACTTCACGAAAAATCTTGCCGATCATCGGCGCCGCATTGCTTCCGCCGTGGACCGAAGCATCGACGTCGCCTTCGTAAAGAGCCGCGAAAGCAAATTGCGGCTGCGTCGCCGGAACGAAACCGGCGAACCACGCCGCCGTCCGCTCCTTCTTTTTCGGCCCCCATTGCGCCGTGCCCGTCTTTCCCGCCAGCGTGACATTATCCAAGCCGGCTTGATGAGCCGTGCCCGCGGGCGAATTCACCACGTCCGCCATCGCTTCATGCAATTGCGCGATCGTGCGCGGCGAGGCGTTGAGCGAACGCTTCTCGCGCACCTGGTAAGCGGTCACGATTTCGTTATCCAACGTCTGCACCTGCTGCACCAATCGCGTTTGCAGAAACGTGCCGCCGTTGCCCACCATCGCCATCGCCTGGGCCATCTGCAGCGGCGTCACTTCGCAATCGCCCTGACCGATCGAAAGGTTCGCAATGTCGCCATTGAGTAACCGCCGGCCGTGCACCTTTTTCATGTACTCGTCCGTCGGGATGCGGCCTTCCACTTCACCACGTAACGGAATTCCCGTCTTCGCTCCGAAGCCCATTTTCGTCGCCCAATCGATGATCGGCTCCGCCCCCATCTTGATCCCCGCCTGATAAAACCAGGTATCGCACGATTCCGTAAACGCCTGCACGAAATTCAACTCCCCGCGATCCGTCTTCTTCCAGTTGTGAAAGCTCAGGTTGCCCACCTGCAACGACGGCACGCAATCAAAAGTATCGTCCGGCGTCACCGTGCCACTCTCCAGCGCTGCAATCCCGACCGGCACCTTGAAAACAGAGCCGGGCGGATAAGACGAGCGGAACGCCCGCGGCAAGAGCGGAATATTCGGATCGTCCTGTAACTCCTTAAACTTCTCCGTCGAGATGCTCGGGATAAACGCGTTCGGGTTATACGTCGGCCACGAGGCCATCGCCATGATGTCGCCAGTCGCCGGTTCGATAATCACGATCGCGCCGCGTTTCGCTTTCGCTTCCAGCGCTTTTTCCGCCAATTCCTGCAACCGCACATCCAGTGTCGTCACCACCGTGTAGCCGGGAATCGGCGGCGTCACGATCTTCTCGGACGTCTTTCGGCCATCCTTATCGAAGGTCAGTTTGTATTCGCCATGCTGACCGGTCAGCATGTTGTTAAAGGTCTGCTCCAGCCCGTCGCGTCCTTCCGTTTCCGGCCAAAGCACCTCGTGGTTATCAATGATCCCATCCGGGTTGCGTCCGGTCTTTCCGGCGTAGCCGATGACGTGTCCGGCCATCCGCCCATTCGGATAAACCCGGATGTAAATCGGTCGCAGAAGCATGTCGGGCGGCAGCTTCTTTTTCAGCGCGTCGCTTTGCTCGTCGGCTAAATTTTGCGCGATCTCGAATGGCAGAATCCCGCGGTTATGATAATGCCGCAGAATTAGCGGATCGGCGATGTGGAGCGAACGCCCTAGGAGCTTTTCCGCCGCGGCGATTTTCTCGTGCGCGTAGGTCAGCGCCTGGTTGTCGGAAAAATCGAGCGGCGTCGGGAAATTAAACGCGAGGTTGTAGCTTAATTTATTCTGCGCCAGCGGCACGCCATTGCGGTCCACGATTTGCCCACGCGGCGCCGGGATATCGAGCACGTAGGCTCGTGCCAATTTCTGTGTCTCGTAGGTGGGGACAATGGTTTCGTCCACCGACGAAGGCGACCCGGCCGGCGTCGGCTCTTCCGCCGTTGCCGCCGCGACCACTCCCCAGCACGCGAGCCCAATGAGTAACGTTTTCTTCACGAAGGCTTAATTAGTAGCAGCCTCCGCCCTGCTGTCATCCTTTGCAGCACCGACCTCGCCCCAGCGTGCTCTCCGATCTCCTCAATGCCGCTCCAAAAACCGATGCACTTCTTCCGCTAGTTTTGGTCCTATCCCCTCGGTCGCCGCGATCTCCTCTACCGTCGCTTTCCGCAAACGATTTACCGAGCCGAATTCGCGCAGCAGCAGATTCTTCCGGTTCTGACTCACTCCCGGACAATCATCGAGAATGCTTTCACCGATCCGCTTTTTCATCAGCAGTTGATGGTAGGTATTCGCGAAACGATGCGCCTCGTCGCGAATCCGTTGCAATAAACGGAGCGCACCCGAATCCATCGACAACTGCAACGGCAACGATCGCCCCGGCCGATAAATCTCTTCGTATTCCTTCGCCAAACCGATGATCGGCAGCTCGCTCAACCCGAGGCGCTGCAACTCTTTGCAAGCCGAAGAAAGCTGCCCCTTCCCGCCATCGACGATAATCAAATCCGGCAACCGGACCAAAACGGGAGAGCGCAGACCGGACACCGGTAAACCTTCCAAACGCCGCGCCGTCTCCAAAGCAGACTCTTGTGAAAGCTCGGCGGAGTAATCAACGCTGCTGCCGTTTTCTCGTTCTCCGCTCTCCGGTTTCCGCTTCCCGGTTTCGAGCAGCACCCGCGAATAGCGCCGCCTAACCACTTCTGCCATGCTCGCAAAATCATCCTGTCCCGCCACCGTCCGAATCCGATA
>JBDUAE010000346.1:0-2687 GCA_040004805.1 Chthoniobacterales bacterium
CTGTCCGAACGCACCGCTGTCTTGCTATGCTGTCAAAACGGCCTATCTCATGACGAGGCCGCCCGCGTTTTGGATATCCCGCTCGGAACCGTGAAGACGAATGTGCTGCGCGGACGCGAAAAGTTGAAGAAGACGCTGGCGGATTGGGAAAAAAACTGACGGATGGACGAGCAACTGCAAGAGGATTGGCTGGACGCGAAGCTGCGCGATGAGGCGCCGTATCTTGATGACGCGGGCTTTACCGTGCGCGTCCTGAGTCAGCTTCCGGCGCGTCGGCAATCCCGCTCTTTGCGCAACGCATTCTTTTTCGCGATCACCTTGCTCGCGTGCGTTGTCGCCTATTTCGTCTCCGGTGGCGGCAGTTTTCTGGGTGAAAATGCGGCCTTCCTCGTAGCAATGCCCATCTGGACGGTTTGCGCGCTCGCTGGTTTCTGCGGACTGCTGGTGATGGGGCTGGGGACCGCGGCGGCGCTGAAGACGACGCGTTCGCGGCGCTGATTAACGCGCTTGCTCAACGTCGCGAGCGATTTGGGCCTTGAGCGCTTCAAGGCTCTCGAATTTTTTCTCCGCGCGCAGATAGCGGTCGAACCGCACTTCCACTTCCGTTCCGTAAATGTCGTCGCTCAAACCGAAGAGGTGCAACTCGAGTAGCCGCACGGGTTTCTCGCCGCCGATCGTCGGTCGCACACCGAGATTGGCCACGCCGCGGAACGTCTCTCCATTCACTCGCGCCTCAGCCGCGTAAACACCATTGGGCGGAAATTGCTCACTGTGGGCGCTCAGATTCGCGGTCGGAAAACCGAGCATGCGGCCCAGTTGCGCTCCGCGCTCCACCGTTCCGAGAATGGTGTAGTCGCGACCGAGCATCTCAGCCGCACGGGCGAGGTCACCGCTCTCGACCGCGCTCCGAATCGCGGTGCTGCTAACGACGGTACCGTTGACGGTTACCGGCTTGATTCCGACGACGTCGAAATCGAGTTGCGCGCCCAGTGTTTGCAAAAGGGTGAGATTGCCCGCGCGATTTTTTCCGAACGACCACTCGTGGCCGACACAAATTTCGCGAAGTGGCCTTGAGTTTTCGACCAGCAGACGCACGAAATCCTCCGGCGGGGTATTCGCAAAGTCGCGATCAAACTTGATCACGAGTAAATGTGCCACGCCCAGATCGCGGATGAGCGAGATCTTGTGTTGGGTTGCAGTGAGCAGGCGTGGCGCTTTTTCCGGACGCAGGATTTTCGCGGGATGCGGATCAAAAGTCACGACGACCGGCGTGCCGCCGGCCGCTTGCGCGTGCCGGGCCGAGGTAGAGATCACTGCCTGGTGTCCAAGGTGCACGCCATCGAAGACCCCGATCGCGGTGAAAAGGGGGCCGCGCAGCCGACTCAATGCTTCGATCGAATCCAGGACCTGCATCGCGGTCTTCTTCCGTCCGATTAGGCGCCGCGCATGCGCGAGACTTCCGGCAGGGTCAAAATGCGGCTCAGAATATCGACCGGGTCCGCGGTTTGGATTTCTTCCACGGTGACCGCGCCATCGACCTGGAAACGTCCCGATCGCGTCCGGCGCAACTCTTTGAGATGAGCGCCGCAGCCGAGGATCGCGCCGATATCGTGCGCGTAAGTCCGAACGTAAAAGCCCTTACTGCAAGCCACGCTGAAATCGATATCGGGCGCCGCGATCCGCTGTATGGCGTAATTGTAAACGTGAACCAGGCGCGGTTCGCGTTCGACCGTTTTCCCTTCGCGCGCGAGCTTATACAGCGGCACGCCGCCTTGCTTGATCGCCGAAACCATGGGCGGCATCTGGTAGAAGTCGCCGCGGAATTTCTCAAACGCCGCACGCACGCTTTCCTCTGTCAGTGCGGGCACTTCTTTTTCCTCCAAAATCCGGCCAGCGCGATCCTGGGTATCGGTCGTGGCACCGAGCGTGAGGGTTCCGGCGTATTCCTTATCCTCACTCATCAGCAGATCCTGGATCTTCGTCCCGCGACCGAGAGTGAGCAAAAGCAGACCAGTGGCGATGGGATCGAGGGTGCCGCAATGCCCGACCTTCTTGATCTGGAGCCGTCGCCTAACGAGAGCGACGACGTCATGTGAAGTCATGCCCGCGGCCTTGTCGACCAAGAGAACGCCGTCAGGAGTTGCAGTTAATGACATCGCAAATGGCCTTGATTACCCGCTGTTCCACTTCTTTTAAAGTCCCGCGCGCCCGCGCGCCGGCGGCCAGCTTGTGCCCGCCACCACCGAACTTCTGGCAAATGGCCGACACGTCGACGGCATCGCTTTTCGAGCGCAAACTCAGCCGCACCTTCCCCTCGGGCAGCTCTTCAAAAAACGCAGCCACGATCACACCATGGATGGCGCGTAAATGATCGATCAGCCCCTCATTATCTTCCGGCAAAACCTCGAGCGCTGCGGCCACCGTTAGGCTCAAGCTGAAACAGGCGAGGCGACCCTCCGCTTCGAAACGCATCGTGCCGAGTAAGGCGCGGAGCAGTTCCACCCGTCGGCGCGGATAGCTCTCGTAAATGAGCTGGCTCACCCGACCGATCTCGACTCCGCATTTCACTAATTCGCCGGCAATTTCGAAGGTTCGCGCAGTCGTGTTCGGATATTGGAAAGAACCGGTGTCGGTTGAAATGGCGACGAAAAGGTTCTCGGCGATGGCTGGATTGATTGGGAAATTCT
>JBDUAE010000347.1:0-2679 GCA_040004805.1 Chthoniobacterales bacterium
GTTATCCGCCAGCAGGCGGAACTTCTCCTCGCTGTCGCGTAACGTTTCTTCCGCCCGCTTCCGCTCGGTAATGTCCTGCATGGTCCCTTCGTAATAGAGAACGCCACCGGCAGCGTCGCGCACGACGCGAATGTTTTCTGAAACAGAGATGGCGCTACCATCTTTCCGTTTCATCTCGAGTTCGACGTTGCTGAGCACGCCCGCGGCTTCCAGCCGAAGCCTGAACTCTTTCCGCTTTTCCGGCTCGGCATAGGCTTGTTGCTGGATGTTGTTCCGTTCCCGAATCATCTCTTCGGGACCGTCGAACCCGAACATATGGGCCAGGGCAGGATTCGCGGAAATCATGACTCCCTCGGGCGTGTTCTGAAAAATTCCCTCGGAGGCGTTATCAAAAATGGAGCGGTATTTGTCCTCGGCAATTTTGCGTGCCGTGATGTCGAGGTGCATCACGACAATGCCTTCGGCGCCCTTTTGCAGCGGGGCGGCGACCATTCGAAACCAGCGCTGCTGCGTGGGCGAGTGGCACGGATATTCGAGGGAAAACTCCGGCAATGCGCCATCGATCACCTGGCGCAGGCCGATCGCGGCGGCGCCGGCTTCCTCCGCATCAGGTCCAGCGGCCAGACGGCAGATCTCAAAGTAATTACTTCCCACGCCAAAGTCCGGCGTGAGCAACAAATTCGCGGCCGCGAATCGCCGCCAATTCTCATTCACGGTCACGATGGTGCCGTCCTTGCTCAGGAGCACGACCTCAGCCGGTAAGGCGTTCAGAATTGATGCCTGCATTTCGGCGGAGCGACGCTGCTCCAGCCCGGCCTGCTTTTGCTCAGTAATGTCGGCGTGCACCGCGAAAAAATGGAGTTTCCCGGCGACCTCGAAGGCATTGATCTGCGAGCGGGAAACGAACGGCGTACCGTCTTTTCGCCGGCGATTGATTTCACCCTCCCAACTCGATCCTTCCTTCACCGAAGCCATCGTTTTGGCAGTGACTCGCGGGCTTTCCGCCTCCTCCAGATCGTGAAGCACGGAAACGTGCTGACCGACTAATTCTCCCTGCTTGTAGCCGAACATGGTTTCGGTCGCCGGGTTGGCGCTGACGATAAAGCCGTGTTCATCGGCCACCATGACCGATTCAGTCATGCTCGCGAGCACCCGGGCCTGCATTTGCAGGGTGTCGTTTGAAAGCCGTAGCTCGCTCGTCCGTTCCGCCACTCGCCGTTCCAGGCTGTTATGCGCTTGTAGGAGATTTTCCCGGACTGCTTCTTCCTTGCGCTCGGCCGAATGCAGCGAACTGGCCCCCACCCAAATGAGAATGGCGAAGGAGACAATGCTGATCATCGCGTGAAGCGCCGAGCCGAGCTCGGGGCCAAACCAGCCATGCCGATCCCCGTGTATTTCCACGATCTCGAACAGAAAAGGCAAGGCCAGCGCCGCCAGGCCAAATCTGCGCACCAGAGTCCCGGCCTTGCCCGGAGCTGCCACCACCCGCATGAAGCCGTAATCACTCGTCCCGCACCACAGGCCGGTGACCAGGATCAGAAACGCGATCGCGGTGTGCAGCGCGACTGCGGTGGAATTCCCCGACTCATAAAGAGCCTCCACCCCGTAGCAATAACCGATGATCGCGAGCAAGGAGGTAAACGCGGCGGCGCCAGTGAGGGCATGCGCCCACCCCCAGCCTCTGGGAAAACGGAGCAGCGCGAGCGCGGTACCCAGGCAGACAAAATTGAAGGCCGTGATGGGAGACGACCGCCCTGCAGGATGATGAACGGAAACGCTCCGAGCCAAATCGCGGAAGAACAGCTCATCAATGCCCAGACTGATCCCAGTGCCGTACTCGATCAGCGTGAGCAAGCCAATTGACCCCGCCACCAGCGCGCACAGAGTCGAAAGTCTCCTCGTTCCTTTGTTCGGCCCGGACTCTGAGATCGTAAAGAGAAACAGGCTCAGCCCGGCAAAACAAAAAGCGATCGCGGCATTCGCTTTCATCGAGACCAGGCCGGGTAGCACGGTCTTGAGCGGCGAGTAATTGCAAGCCCACCCCACAAGGACGGCGACGCCGATGGCAGTTGTGAGCAAGCCCAGAGCGCGCGCCATTCGCACGCAGCACCGGTTACCTTTCGCGGCCGAGATCATCTCCCCAGGCCGCTGCGCCACACGATGAGCTTAAGGTTCTCCACACCCATGTCATAGCCCGAGGCATGCCGTAATCCCTGCGGGAACTACTCGATTAGGTTACCGGCTCAACTCGCGACCCCTTTTAATTGGCCCAGGCCGCAGGGAAATTACCGTAGTTCCCGCGGGAGCAATGGAACAGGCAACGCTTCAAAGCAGGGATGCAGTATTTCCTGTTTGCCTCCCCACGCGCCGTCGCGTCGCTTTCCGGATACGGTGCACCCGATTAGCTCTTTTGCTTTTGCTGGCGACTTCTGGTTTCGCAAAAGCTCAGACGGTCAATCTGGGTGCGGCGGATCACATCACCATTCTCGGAGCTGCCACGGTGACTAATGCCGGGCCTACCCTCGTAATCGGGAATCTGGCACTGAGTCCTGGCGTTTCCGTGACCGGCTTTCCGCCGGGGACCATCTTCGACGGCTCGATTCACATCAACGATGCGCTCGCCACGCAGGCACATGCCGACGCGGCCGCCGCCTATGCGCAGATTGTCGCCGAAACCGC
>JBDUAE010000061.1:0-8937 GCA_040004805.1 Chthoniobacterales bacterium
AATCAATGGTGGATGGATGTGCTCGAAAACGGCATCAGCTCGGCCTACGCGCCCTACTTTGATATCGATTGGAATCCGCTGAAGTCCGACCTCGCGGGCAAAGTCCTCCTCCCGATTTTAGGCGACCAATACGGACGCGTCCTCGAGCGCGGCGAGCTGAAGGTGAAGTTCGACGCCGGATCGTTTTCGCTCGCTTACTACGACCACGAACTCCCGCTCGCGCCCGGCACTTATAGTCACATTCTCAATCTCGCGCTGGAAAAATTGGCGCCGTTTCGCGACGAAGATTTCTACGCGGAACTCCAGAGCATCCTGACTGCGCTGGAATATCTCCCGCGCCGCACCGAAACGGATCCCGCCCGTATCGCCGAACGCGCGCGCGAAAAAGAAATCATCAAGCGCCGCCTCGAACGCCGCCTTCAGGAAGCGCCGCAAGTGCAGGAAGCGATCGACGCCGCGCTCGCGCAAATCAACGGCACGCCCGGTGAACCGCGCAGCTTCGATGCCCTCGATGCGCTCCTGCACGAGCAATCCTACCGCCTCGCTTTCTGGCGCGTCGCCGCGGAGGAAATCAATTACCGCCGCTTTTTCGACATCAACGACCTCGCGGCCATCCGCATGGAATTGCCGGAAGTCTTCGAGGCCACGCACCAGCTCGTGCTCGAGCTCGTCGCCGCCCGTGCCGTCACCGGCCTGCGCATCGATCACCCCGATGGTCTTTACCGGCCGAAAGATTATTTCGCCAAACTGCAACAGCGCTGCGCCGAAGCGCTCGGCCAACCCGGCGACGGCTGCGCCATTTATCTTGTCGTCGAAAAAATTCTCTCCGGCAAAGAGACTCTCCCGTCGGACTGGCTCGTCCACGGGACGACCGGCTACGAGTTCGGCCGCCTCGTCACCAGTCTCCTGGTCGATCGGTCGAACGAGGACGCGATCACGAAAACCTACCGGCGTTTCATCGGCCACTCCATCCACTTTGGTCACCTCGTCTACGCGAAGAAGCGCCTGATGATGCGGCTCTCGCTCGCGAACGACATCAACGTCCTCGGCAGCATGCTCGACCGGCTCTCGGAGAAGAACCGCTGGTTCCGGGACTTCACCCTCGACGCGCTCGAACGCGCCGTCAGCGAAACCATCGCCTGCTTCCCCGTTTACCGCACTTACATCACCCCCGACGCACCCGTCAGCGACGCCGACCGCGCCGTGATCGAGCGCGCCATCGCCGAGGCGAAGCGGCGCAATCCCGCGCTGGAGGATTCCGTTTTCAACTTCCTCCGCGATATCCTCCTCTTCCGTTTCCCGGAAAATCTCGATGAAGAAGCGCGCGCCGCGCACGCGCATTTCGTCCTGAAGTTTCAGCAATCCACCGGCCCGATCATGGCCAAGGGTCTCGAGGATACCGCCTTCTATATCTACAACCGGCTCGCCGCGCTCAACGAGGTGGGCGGCGAACCGCAGCAGTTCGGCCTCGAGCCGGAGGAATTCCACGCGCACAATCTCGCCGTCCGGGAGGACTGGCCCGCCACTCTCCTCGCCACTTCCACTCACGATACCAAACGCAGCGAAGACGTGCGCGCGCGCATGGCTGCCATTTCCGAGGTCCCGCATCTTTGGCAGAAAGCGCTCGGCCGCTGGCGCACCATTAACCGACGCGCCAAGAAGCAGGTCAACGAAGCCCCCGCACCCGACGCCAACGAAGAATACCTGCTCTACCAAACCCTTCTCGGCACCTGGCCGGTTGACGCCACCGGCACTGCCGCCCCGAACGCGACAGCCGACTACATCGCCCGTCTCCAGGACTACATGGCGAAAGCCCTCAAGGAAGCCAAGGTCAACAGCAGTTGGGTTCAGCCGAACGAGGAATGGGACACCGCCGCGCGCGATTTTGTCGGCAAAATTCTTCAGCCCAGCCCGAAGAATAAATTCGTCCCCGCCTTCGTCGGCCTCGTGGAAGAAATTGCGCGTCTCGGCGCGATCAACTCCCTCTCCCAGACCCTGCTAAAATTAACCGTCCCAGGCGTGCCGGATTTCTACCAAGGGAACGAGATCTGGGACTTTAGCCTCGTCGACCCCGACAACCGCCGCCCGGTCGATTACGAAAAGCGCCACGAGATGCTCCGCCAACTCGAAGGCGTGGCCCCCGCCGACCTCATGCAAAACTGGCCCGACGGCCGGATTAAACTCTTCCTCACCCAGCGCCTGCTCCACTTCCGACGCGCCCACGCCGCCCTTTTCCAACACGGCAATTACGCGCCCCTGCCCGTCCACGGCACCCACGCCGCTTCCTGCCTCGCCTTCGCCCGCGAACACGAAGGCCAATGGATCGTCGTCCTCGCCCCGCGCCTCACCGCCCGCGTCGGCTTCCCCCCGCTCGGCGACGCCTGGCAGGACACCGCCGTCGAGCTCCCCGAAGCCGCCGCTTACGGCGCCGCGACCGATCTTTTCACCGGGCAGCCGCTCCAATTAGAAGGCCGCATCCTCCGACTCTCGTCCGCTCTGGCAACGCTCCCCTTTGCGCTCCACGCCAGCGGATAAACGCGGCCGGGAATCCTAGAACTTTCGCCTTGCGGTCGGGAAGCGATGTCGGGCTGGGCGTGTCATCCTGAGTCGCGCAGACGACGAAGGATCCCGCACCCGTGCCGAGACGCCCATCCGAGATCGGTGCGACAAGCAGCCCATGCGAGATCCTTCGGCGCGCTGCGCCGCCTCAGGATGACGCGCGCTCAAAGTTCATCACAGCCTCTAGCCGTGGGAACCGCGAGCGAAAGCGTCGAAGATACGGCCAGTGCCATCGAGGAAGTGGCCGATGTTTGACCCGATCTCGGCGCCGAAATCGAGGAAGGTGATCTGGGGCGAGGCGACGATAAGGAGAATGCTCAGAACGAGCAGGTTCATGAGGTAAATGACGACGAGGGAGAAGAAGGTGCCGTGGTCGCGCAGGTCGCTCTGGCTCTTCGGGATCATCCAGCAGGTGAAAGTGAAGTGGAAGGCCCAAGTGATGCCGATGATGGCGTAGAGGAGACGGCCGAAGGGATGCATCGACGTCAACAGGCTGAGCGCGCCGTAGAGGCCGATGGCGAGGATGCTGTAGAGGGGGAAGAAATAGGGCGCGAGGGCGATCCAGAAGTTATTGCGATCGGTGATGATGTGGCCTCCTTCGCGGCCAACTTTGAACTGGCTGACGCGTCCACCCATTAGAAGAACCCAGAGGGCGTGGGTGAGTTCGTGGCCGAAGACGTAGACGAGAAGCGGGCGTGGGAGGCCGAAGAAGGCAATGAGCCAGAGGACGACGCCGAGGGAGAAGAACCAGAATTCCTCGCCGGCCCACAGCTGCTGGGTGACGGTGGCGCGGGTGAAGACGGTGAAGAACGCCTGCGAGAGAATGGCGCAAACGGGAAGAAGAAAGAGGGCGACGACGAATTTAACCCACGCAGTGGGGACGAGAAACGGCGTGTAATCCGGCCGATTCCGCCGACTAGTGGGAACGATGTAAGGCGCGACGGCGACCCGAGGCCGGTCGCGCGGGCCGGACGCCGATTTCCCGCTGGACTGGCCGCTCGGTCTGCGGGGGGAGCCGCTCGGGGAGCGTGGCCTGCGGTTGGAAGGAGGCACGCTGCTTTACGCCCGGCCCATGTAATTGCCGGTGCGGGTGTCGATTTTGATCAGTTCACCTTCGTGGATAAAGAGGGGGACGTTGACCGTTTTCCCAGTCTCGAGGATGGCGGGTTTGGTCACGTTCGAAGCGGTGTCGCCGCGCACACCTTCGGGCGCTTCTACTACTTTCAAATGCACAGAGGAAGGCAGCTCTACCTGCACGGGTCGGCCTTCAGTGTAGAGGACTTCCACTTTCAAGTTCTCGACCAGATAATCTTTCGCTTCGCCGAGGAGGTTGTCGTTTAAAGTGATTGTCTCGTACGTCTCGGGGTCCATGAAATGGTAGCCGCTGCTATCTTTATAGGAGAACTCGAGCGCGGTGCGGCTAACATCGACCAGCTCGATTTTATCGGTGGAACCGAAACGCACGTCCGCGCTCTTGCCGGTGCCGATGTAGCGGATGATGGCCTGGACGAAAGCGCGCAAATTCCCGGGAGTGCGGTGCTGGACATCGAGCACGATGGCTACGTTGCCGTTGTATTTAATCGCCTGTCCTTTTCGAAGATCGTTCGCTGCAGCCATAAGAGGGGGAAGTGATAGGCGAGACTGGCGGCTTTTACAAGCGGGCGCGGCAATCAGAGCAGCTTCAGCTTCGTCAGGTCCTGCGAATCGACGATGCCGACGGGCACGTGGTTTTCATCCACCACCACGAGGTCATCGATGCGGTGGCGATCGAGCAGGTTCAAGACTTCGACCGCGAGTTTATCCTGCTGGACGGTGACGGGGTTTAACGTCATCAAGTCGGCTACGAGGCGGTCGCCCACGCGCGGATCATTCTGGAAATGACGGGCAAAATCGCCGTGCGTGAAAATGCCGAGCAGTTTGCCGTCACCGTCCGCCACCACCGCGGCGCCGGCGCGGACATCGGTCATCGCTTTTAAAACTGAACGGATCGCCGCTCCGGGCGCGACGACCGCCAAAGCATCCCGCGGGCGCATGATCTGGTGCACGCGCACGAGCAAACTGCGCCCGACCATTCCGCCGGGATGAAAGCGGGCGAAGTCTTCCTTTTGGAATCCGCGCGCTTCCAACAAGACCATCGCCAACGCATCGCCGAGCGCGAGCATGACGGTAGTGCTGGACGTGGGCGCGAGATTTAGCGGGCAGGCTTCCTGTTCGACATTCACGTCGAGCAGGACCTCGCAATTTTGCGCGAGGGTAGATTTCGCATCGCCGCAGAGGGCAATGATCCGCACCTGAAATCGGGTAAGCGCCGGGAGAATGCGCAGGAGCTCCTCCGTCTCGCCGCTTGCGCTCAAGGCGAGAATAACGTCGCCGTCCGCCACCATTCCGAGATCGCCGTGCGTGGCGTTGAGCGAATCCAGCACCACTGCGGGCGAGCCGGTACTGGTGAGCGTGGCTGCGATCTTCGCACCGATGTGGCCGGACTTTCCCACCCCAAGGACGACCACTTTCCCGCGCGCCTCCACGCAGTCTTTAATCAACGTGACCGCGCGCTCGAATTCGGCCCCGAGCCGATCGCGCAGGCGTTCCAGCTCAAAAATTTCTAGGTCCAGAACACGTTTCGCCTTTGCAAGATACTCCATCGCCGCATAATCCTGCGCTGGAGCGTAGCTGGCAGCAAGAACTTGCGCATGCGCTCCGCCTGATTCGTTCGCATATGAAAAAACATTTATTCGCCGCTTTCGTCCTCGCCCTCGCCGCTGCCGGCACGGCTCGCGCTCAAAGTTTCAGCGCCCCGGTCAATACCAAGCCACGCGATAACGTGCGGCACTTCGCGCCGGTCACGGCCCGCGGCGAAGTGGGCTCCTTTACCCGCGCCGCGCGCGGTGGGAATCCGATCCAGCTTTTGAATCCGCGCGCGCCGAGCCAGTACTTCGGCCCGCCGGAGGAAACGGTGACGGTGCAACCTTACTTTAATCGCGAGCGTTACACCGGCCAGGTCGTCACCGGTTTGATCTTTTTCGGTCTGCGCTGGTAATCTGCGCGCGCATTGGACGGTGGCGCGCCCGTCCTTAGCATGTCGGCTGTGAACGCGCAGGAAGAGAAGCCGGTGGTCGCGTCGTATTGCGCGACATTTCTCAAGCCGGAGATGCTGCACATCTACCGGCAGATTACCGCACTGGAGCGTGTGCGACCGGTGGTGATCGCGCAAAAACGCGAGGAGGCGGAGCGCTTTCCGTTCGACGCGGTGACGATTGTTCCGAAGCCGGCCACACATTTTCTCCGGCGCATTTGGTATCGGCAATTGCGCGATACGCCGTGGCAGATTTCGCGCGGGGAAGTGGCCGCGCTTCAAGGCGTACTCGCTCGCGCCGACGCGCAACTGCTCCACATCTACTTCGGACACATCGCCGTGCATCTTCTCCCGCTAATCCGCGCGTGGGAGAAACCCAGTGTCGTCTCTTTTCACGGCGCGGATGTTCTGGTGGATCTCGAAAAGCCCGCCTACCGCGCGGCGACGAAAGAGATGCTCGACGCCGTCCGTCTAGTCCTCGTCCGCTCCGAATCGCTGGCGCGCGCCCTAACGACTCTCGGTTGCGACCCCGCGAAGATCCGCATCCAGCGCACCGGCATCCCGCTCGAGGAGATTCCGTTTCAAGCGCGCCGCTGGCCCGCGGACGGACGCTGGGAATTGTTGCAGGCCGGTCGGCTAATTTCGAAGAAAGGAATCGAAACCACGTTGCGCGCCTTCGCTCAATTCGTCGCGCACCATCCTCAAGCTCGGCTCACGATCGCGGGCGAAGGCCCAATGCGCGCAGCGCTCGGTCAGTTGGCGAGCGATCTGCAAATTGCATCGCGCGTCAACTTCACCGGCTTTATTTCCCAAAGCCAACTGAACGCGCTCTTCCAGCAATCACATCTTTTCCTGCACCCGAGCGAGACCGGCCCCGATGGCAATCAGGAAGGCGTGCCCAATTCCATGCTCGAAGCAATGGCGAGCGGGCTCCCCGTTTTTGCGACAAATCACGGCGGAATTCCAGAAGCGATCGAGAACGGTATCAGCGGCATCCTCGTCGCGGAGCGCGATGCCGACGCCCTCGCGCTCGCACTGCTTCTCGCCGCGAGCAAACCCGAACAACTTTCCCTCATGGCGGAGCGTGGCGCGCAAGCCGTCGCGGAGAAATTCGAGCAACGCGCGCAGGTGCGGAAACTCGAAGACTGCTACTTCGAGGCGATGAATTCGTAGCCTACAAGGCGGCGAAGAATTCGCGCAAGGCCCGCGCCGCGTCGGGAAACGAGAGACGATCCGCCGCATGTTTTTGCGATAACGCGACGGCCGCTTCGGCGCGGGCGCTGTCGCGCAAAAACTCCAGCGCGATCTCGCTCAGTTCACCGATCAAGCGGTCATGTCCGCAGATTTCCGGAAACGCAATCCGATCGATCGCGCCGTTTCCACCCACGCACGGCAGGCGACACAGGAGCGCGTCGCCCGCCACCTGGCCAGGCACGAAACTGGTGTCCAACTGGAAGACAATCTTGTGCGCCGCCATGACCCGCAGGTAATCTCGATACGCGTCTTCGCGATTGTGAATCGTGAGCCGGCCGGGAGGAAACTCAAGTCGCGCCAGGAGACGTTCTTCGCGCCGGCCATCGAGATTGTAAGTTGTTACCGGCTCGCCGGTCGCTTCGCTCAAACGTTGCGCCGCGAGCAAAGCGGCGGCGTGATTGCGCGTGGGAATATCCCACTCGCGCGTGCCGAGCATGATGCCGCGGCGTTGCGCAGCCGGCACCGAGAAATCCCACCGCTCATCGTGCAGGGGATACGGAGTCGGAATGAATGCGACCGAAGCTGCGTTGGCGCGCACCGTCCGGCAAAAATCCGCGGCCTCCGGCGTCGGCGCAATGTAACCATCCGATGCGCGCATGATCCGGAGAAATCGACTAAGGCGATTCTTTTCGTCCAACTGCTCGGCGATCTGGTGTAGGCCCGTTTCCTTCAACGATACCACCACTGGGACGCCGGCCTGCTTGAGCGTCAGCAGCGCGCGTTCTGAAGCCCGAAAATCGCCGCGCAATAAAAGCAAAACCGGCTGCCGCAATTCGACCGCGTGTTTCACGGAGCGGAGAAAACGTCCGCCCGTACACGCCGCGTAAGCGTGAAAATTAACCGGCGCATGCGCCGAGGGATCGCCGCCGTCGCTAAAATCCTGTTCCGGATCGTTGCCCTCGGGATTGAGAACGCTCAGCCGAAATACGCCGCCACTTTGCGGCGAGGTCATTGGTTGCCGGGATGAGCTGGCGTGGGCGAGGCGAAGAGCGGCGCGGAAAAACTCTGCGGCGGTGGAGTAGTGCTCGGCTCCGCCGGTTCTGCGCGCAGGATAGGTTCGGCGCGCAAAACTTCCTCTTCTTCCGCCGGCGGCTCACTCTCGCCCGGTCGCACCGGCTCCGCGCGCAGAATCGTCGGATCGTTTTCCGGGGCGCTAGACGCGGGAGTCGGGGTGACCGGAATCGCCGCCTTTACTTCGTTCTCCGCCGGCTCGGCCGGTTTCGGCGGCTTCATCGTGGAATGGACCGCGTGATATGGATCGCTGTCGGCTAATAGCGTCGGCCCTTTCACCGCCACCGCCTTTACCTGATTAGTGTCGACCACGAGCGCGGCCCGCGGCACGCCGGCATCAGGGAGATCGTGCACGATCCGCGTCCGCGCATCTCCGTGCACGTTGCACGGTTCCGTCGGCATTTGCTCCTTCGTCGCCAGCTCGCGATAGGTCGTGGTCGAAGGACATTTATCCGTCGCGAGCAAACCGGATTTCGAGCAAATTTCCACGCTTTGCACCGACTCAGGCTTCGCCAATTCTTTCGGCGCGTGCCGCTCCAGGGAAGCGTTCATCACATCCACCCACACTGGCAGCGCGATGTCCCGCCCGAAGGCGCCGCGGAAAATCTTCGCTGGCTTATCGAACCCCGCGCGCACCGCCACCGTGATCTCGCTGTCGTAGCCGGCAAACAACACCTCGGTGAAATCGTAGGCCGTGCCCGTCTTGCCCGCGGCGGGAAATTGCTTCAGCCCAAATTGTTCGCGCGCCGCCGAACCGGTCCCGCTCTCGAGCGCATCCACCAGACAGGAATGCACTTCGAACGCCGTCGCCGGTTTCATCGCCTGCTCGCGCGTCATTTTGTGTTTCGATTCCCAAACAATTGAGCCGTCCTTGCGCTCGATCCGATCGAGAATAAACGGCGCGTCGGCGTGCCAGCCGCCGTTTGGAAAACTCGTGTAGGCGAGCGCGAGTTCGGCTAGCGTGACCTCACTGCTGCCCAGAAACGTCGCCGGATAGGGACGCAGCGGAGATTTGATTCCAGCCGCTTTGCTGAGCTGCA
>JBDUAE010000062.1:0-8936 GCA_040004805.1 Chthoniobacterales bacterium
CGGATATTGGGCGAAGCCAAGCTCGGATATGAGGAAGTGCATTCGCCAGAAATGTTCACGTCGCACTTCGGGGTGGACGAAAGCGGCAAGGGCGATTTTTTTGGGCCGCTGGTGATCGCCGGGGTCTACGTAGACCGCGGGATTGCGCGCAAATTCATCGAAGCGGGCGTGCAGGATAGCAAGCGGATCGGCTCCGACGCGCGGATTCGCGCATTGGCGAATGCGATCCGGCAGACGCAGGGCGCGATCATCGACACGGTCTCGATCGGGCCGGAGCGTTACAACGCGCTCTACGAGAAATTTGGCAACCTGAACAGCCTGCTCGGCTGGGGACACGCTCGCGTGATCGAGAATTTACTGGCTCGCCGGCCGGATTGCCCGCGAGCGTTGTCGGATAAATTTGCCGACACGCGGGTAATCGAACGTTCGCTCTTGGAGAAAGGGCGTAAAATCCAACTCGAACAGAGGACAAAAGCGGAGTCGGATCCGGCGGTGGCAGCCGCTTCTATCATCGCGCGCGAGGCGTTCATCGACTGGTTGGATCAGCGCAGTAAGGCCTTGGGGATGAAGCTCGGGCGCGGCGTCTCCGCGGCCGTGAAAGAGTCCGCGCGGGCTCTGGTCGCGCAGGCTGGGCCGGAGGCGCTGCGGCAAGTGGCGAAGGTCCATTTTCGCACCGCTCATGAGGTCGCACCGGGGCATTTTGCGGCTCCGGCGCCGCGGCGCGAATGGCAGCGATAATTCGCTCGCGAAGAGATCCGGTGCGGGGTGGGCAAGGTTCTTGCTAGATAATCGTCCGCTTACAGAACCAGTGTGGACACTCGAATTCTAATATTGAACGCAGACCCCGTCTTCGCGGACAGGTGCATCGCCATCGTGGCGGAGATTGCAGCGGTCGAGATCCGGATCGTCCGTTCGATGTCGGAAGCGGTTGGCGTGTTGCTCGGCGAGAATTTTGATGGCTTCCTCGTGGAAGGCGAAGCGGAAGTGGCGCTGGAACAGGCGACGAATGCGCGCCAGCATTTTCCCTCGCTCCAAATCGCTTGCCTGGCCCTCCCACCCTACAGCGAGGATTACACCACCCGGAGCGAACAACAGAAAATCACGCCGATCAATACCAGCCGCCCGCAAGGCACCGTGGGCCGACAGATTAAGCGCTTCATCGGCGCATTAGAGACCCGCTCCGGCGGCGCTTCCGAAGGGATTGATCCGTGCCATTCGCTGATCGGCAATCTGAACCAATTCTCCGCGGCGGAAATTTTGCAGATGAGCTGCCTGGGCCAGCGCAGCGGGCGCTTCACCTTCAAATCTCGCCGGGGGAATAGTGAAATTTACCTTCACCATGGCTCAGTTCGCCACGCTGTTTTCGACACTCTGGAAGGCGAGCCCGCAGTGGCAGAGATTTTTCGGTGGCGGCAGGGCCGTTTCTATTTTGAAGAAGGAATCATCAGCCAAGTCCAATCCGTGGATCGGCCTTGGGCGCACCTTTTAATCGATAACCTACAAAAACTGGACGAGACCCTTGAGCTCTCCGCGAATGTATTGTCATGATAGATAAAGACTTGGAAGTGCAACTTCGGCTGCTGGCTCTGCAACTGGACAGTTGGAAACGGCTGCATGATCTCATCACCTACAGCCTAGATAAGGCGCGTCCGATCATCTCAGCAGAGCAGGAACGGCAATTCACGGAAATCCGGGCGCACCTCCTTCAGGAAACCGAATACGTCCTGCGGGAGCTAGGCCTGTTGGGCGAGCTCTCGGGCCGGGCCATGAACGTCCTGCAGCGCGGAGTCTCCATGCGAGGGGTACGCGAACTCTCGAACGACGAAGTGCGCCGGATCGAGACGGAGTGGAACGGCATCTTCACAAAGCTGGGCGTCTTGCAGGGCCAATTAAAGGCGCGGCGCAAGGCCCTGGCGAGAATGTCCGCCCTCGAATTCTATGTGAATCGGCTATTCCAACGGCCGAAAGCCACGGCCTAGGCGACTCGAAAATTACACTCCTGCAACAGTTTACGTTGCACGTGGTTATTTTCGGTTCTTGAGCGATAATTCCATCTAATCGAGTCGGCTAATCCGATTCGGTTGTGAATATGGCTAAGCTCACCAAGCGCGACATCGTGGTCGCGATCAGCAACCAAACCGGCATGGTCCAGCACGAGGTCTTCGATGTTGTGCAACGGACCCTAGACCACATTACGGACAGTCTGGCGAAAAACGTGGCGGTGGAGCTGCGCAATTTCGGTATTTTCCAACCACGCCTAACGAAGCCACGGGTGGGACGTAATCCCAATGAACCGGGCAGCAGTTTTACGATTCCTGCGCGGGCGACGGTTAAATTCAAGGCTGGGAAGGTCATGCGCCAGCGAGTTGAGAAATTGTCCCGCGAGATGAAGGAAGCACTCGAATCCAAGGAAGCGCTCGAGGCGAAGGCGAACGAAGTCAAACTTCAGGTAGTCGCGAGCGAGGACTAGGCGCTACTGCTTTTCAGTTGGCTCCAGTTCGAGCAAGCTGTGGATCGCTTCCTCGAGGCGCTCTAAATTTATCGGTTTCGTCAGGTGTTCGGAAAACCCCGCTACCCGCGCGCGGCTCACGTCGTTTTCCATCCCGAAGCCGCTCAGGGCGATTCCCCTCATGCTCTTGCTCGATCGTAATTCCTCCATCAACTGATAGCCGGAACGATCAGGTAACCCGATGTCGCTAATCATGAGGTCGAATGTCTCCTCTTCCGCCTTCGCCACCGCTTCATCGGCGGAATGGGCGACCGTGACCCGGTAACCCCGGCGTTCGAGCATCATCTTCATCCCGGTGCAGGTATCGACGTGGTCGTCGACCACCAAAAGGCGCGGTGCGCGTATTTCCATTCGGCTCTTCGCCTCGATTGTCCGCGGTGACGGATTGGTCGTGAGTGCCTTTTCGATCGGTGCGGGCGTCGCCACGGTGTGGAGCGTGACGGTAAAGGTCGCGCCTCTATCTTTACCGTCGCTCATCACCGCAAGCGTGCCGTCGTGGGCCGAGACCATGGCTTTGGAAATGGCAAGGCCGAGGCCAAGGCCGCCGAAACGGCGGGTGATCGAACTTTGGCCCTGCTCAAAGGCATTGAAGACTTTGCCGATCTTGGATTGCTCAATCCCGATCCCAGTGTCCGTCGTCCGAATTTCAATCTGTCCCGGAGCGGGATTGAAGGTCTCTATAATAATCCGGCCGTGCTCGGGCGTGAACTTGACGCTGTTCTTGATCAGGTTCCAAAAGACTTGCTGTAGACGTGCCGGGTCGCCGTCTATGTAGACGGACTCAGCCCGGAGTCGGAACTCAATCCCGAGGTGTTTCGCGAGGATTTCCTCGCGGCAAATTTCATAGGCGCGTTGCAGGATTTCATGGATGGAGACAATCTCAAAACTCAGTTGCAGCTTCCCCTTCGAGATCCTGGTCACGTCGAGTAGATCGTCGATCAAGCGCGCTTCCAGCTCCACGTTTCTGCGAATCACTTCGAGGGCTTGGCGGACTTCCGGTGAATTGTCGGCCCGCGCCTCCAACTCGCTCACCATCGCGATCACCGGCGACAAGGGGTTGCGCAATTCGTGCGACAAGAGCGCGAGGAATTGATCTTTAGCCGCGTTCGCACCGATCAGCTCCTGTCGCAACGTCACGTCGCGCGTTTTGTCTTCCACCAGATAAAGCACCCCTTGGATGCGCTGCTCCGCGCCTTGGAGACGGAGAAGATTGATATTTACGAAATGCGTCTCGCCCTGGAGGTCTTGAAAGGGTTGTTCCACGAGTTGAAAAGGCACGCCAAAGGCCAGCACCTTCTCGATCGCTTCCGAGGGGGCAATCTTCACTTGATCATGCGTGGCATCGTAGATGTCTTTGCTTTCCGGCAAGCCGCCAAAAACCTTCGCCATCCGGACGAACGCATCATTGGCCTGGAGGAATGTGCGTGAACTAGGATCCACCAGTGCAATCCCGCTCGGCATGTTCGCAAGAATTTTTTCGTTAAAGATGACTTCGCGCTCAATCCGCTGGGCGGCATCAGTTTGCCGCCGGGTAGAACGCCCGGCCAGGATCGCCCCTAGCGCAGTCAGGAGGATGAGCCAAACCGCCGGAAAAGTGATCTTCGCCAGCAAATCCTTCACTGGTTTGTAAGCGGCGGCCTTGGGTTGCTCGACTACCGCCACCCAGCCGGTGGACTCGTTCAGGCTAAAAGAATATAAATTCTCGAAGCGTTCGAGGTGCCCGGTCTTCTGCTGCCGGATTTCCTGGATCAGGCTGGCCACTTGCGGTGAAACGGCCTTCGTGTTGGGCTCGAATTTATTCGTGAACAAAACAGCACCGGTCTGGTCGATCACCTGACAGACCGATTGATCGGCAAACGCGATCAATGACAGCCGGCGGCCCATCCGTTCCACCAAGACCGATACGCCCAGGTAGCCGACCACCTTCCCGTCCGGAGTTTGGACCGAGCCGACGATGTCGGTTGTCATGCGCTTATCTGAGAGTCTCGGATGGACGGGGGACACATGCGCTCCGGGCGCATCTACTGCCGCATCCCTCCACCCGCTCTCTGGAAATTGCGCGGCCAATTCGCTCGGGATCGCAGGAATAGAAGCAATGAGCCGGCCATCCCGGCCCGCCAGATACATTCCATCGATCCGCGGATGCGAGTAGAACGTCTTGTTCAACCATTCCTGGCCAGCCACCTCGGGTTCCGCGCCGGTCAGGATTGCCGTCACCTCAGGCTGCGCTTGATAATATTCGATGATCCCAGCCGTGCGGCTAAAATCATCTCCTACCAAATGAGCGATCAACTGCACAAAGGTTTGCCGGTCGCGCAGGATGCGGGACTCAAGGGTACTAGTGAGGATCGAGTATGAAAAACCCAGCATTAAGATCGAGGGCACCCAGCCGGCGAGCAGGATGGCGACTACGATGTTGAAACGCTGAAACCGATGCTGGTCTCCTCTCCGGAAAAAATTCCGGAGTGCGTTGAATTGCCGAGGTGCCATTGGGGCGATAAAACTCCACCCCTGATCCGCCCCCGGCAAGGGGGGAATGCGAGCCGTCTGACGGTCGAAAACGCGCGGCGTCACGCTGACGAAAGGCCCCGTAGCGATACCCGTTTTCCGAGGGAAAACCGCCATTTTTGATTTGACGCCCGGCCCGGACACGGCATCATACCGCCCTTGCCGGCCCCGTGGCCGGCAATGTCATTACCCGTTATGCAAGGAAGCGTTGGACATCTCATCTGGACCAGTTGCTACCTCGCCGTGCTCTTGGGTATGTCCGCTTACGGCATTCACCGCTATTTCATCATCTACCTTTTCCTGAAGAATCGGAGACGTGAGACCCTTCCAAAGGGGCAATTCCCAGATTTGCCGACGGTAACAATGCAGTTGCCGATTTTTAATGAGGTCTACGTCGTGGAACGACTGCTGAAGTCGGTGAGCGAGTTGGATTACCCGCGGGACCGTTTGCAAATCCAAGTCTTGGACGACTCCACCGACGATACCCAGGCGCTCACTTCGCGTTGCGTGGAGGAATTGAAGAGCCGCGGCTTTAACGTGGAGCTGATTCATCGCGTCGACCGCACCGGTTTCAAAGCCGGGGCCCTCGAGACGGGTCTCGCTTCAGCCCAAGGCGACTTCGTATGCATCCTGGACGCCGATTTCGTCCCCCAGCCCGATCTCCTGCAAAAGACGATTCATTTCTTTACCGACCCGAAAGTGGGCATGATCCAGACCCGATGGGGGCATCTTAACCGCACCTATTCCCTGCTCACGCGGGTCCAGGCAATGTTCCTCGACGGTCACCTGCTTCTGGAGCAAACCGCTCGCAGCCGAAGCGGCCGGTTCTTTAACTTTAATGGCACCGCCGGGGTCTGGCGCACCTCTTGCATTCAGGAGGCAGGCGGTTGGCAGCATGACACCCTCACGGAAGACCTCGATCTGAGCTACCGGGCACAACTCGCGGGCTGGAAGTTCATCTTCCTCCCAGACGTGATCACGCCCGCGGAATTGCCAGTCGACATGAATGGCTTCAAGTCGCAACAGCACCGCTGGACCAAAGGCTCCGTCCAAACTTGCAAAAAATTGCTCCCCACGATCTGGCGCAGCAATCTCGCTCTTCCACTAAAAATCGAAGCCACGGCGCATTTAACCTCCAACTTCGCATACCTCCTGCTAGCTTGTTTATGCGTGCTCCTTCATCCTTCCGTGGGCGGGCCGCAGTCGGGCTGGCTGAGGATTTTCTTGGTCGACGTGCCAATCTTCCTCACTGCCTCGCTTTCCGTGGCCGCCTTTTACATTTGCGCCCAGCGCGAACTACATCCGCGGACTTGGATGAAGGAAATCCTTCTCCTGCCCGCGCTTCTCGCTCTCGGCGTTGGCCTTTCTCTTAATAATGCCCGTGCTGTCCTCGAAGCCGTCTTCAATCATCAGTCCGACTTCGCCCGCACCCCGAAATACGGGATCGAACACCACAAGCAATCCTGGCGGAAATGCAAATACATGCCGCTTAAATCCATGCTGCCCTTCGCGGAAATGGGTTTCGCGCTCTACTTCAGCTATTTTATTTATTTCGCGATCCGGCACGGCCAATTCCTCTCCGTTCCATTCCTCGCCATGTTCCAGATCGGCTTCCTTTACGTTTCCCTCAGCTCGCTCTCGCAATGGTGGCCTCGCTTCAATTTCGGGAGTCCCAGGGTCGAAGCCACAATCCCTGCGTGACAAAACGCTGAAGTCGGATAAAAACTACTCGCGATGGTTCGCCTTCCCCTTCTCGCCCTGGTCTTCTCTCTTTCCGCGTCCACCCTCTTCGCCCGTTCCGATTCTCCGCTACCTGCTCCGGCGATTGTGACCAATGAGGTCATCGTCAGCGTGAAAGAGCAGAAACTAATGCTGCTGCAGAATGGCGCCAAGGTCAGCACCTATCCCGTCTCCACTTCTAAGTACGGCACCGGCGACGGCTTCGGCCGCATGACGACCCCAGTCGGCGCCATGAAGGTCGCGCAAAAGATCGGCGACCACGCACCGGTTGGCGCCGTCTTTCATAACCGACGGTTCACCGGCGAAATCCTGCGACCCAACGCCCCGGGCCGCGATCCCATCATTACCCGCATTATCTGGCTGCGCGGCCTCCAGGCGGAGAACGAACACGCTTTCGCCCGCGCCATTTACATCCACGGTACTCCCGAAGAGAAGAAAATCGGCCGCCCTGCGAGTTACGGCTGCATTCGGATGAAATCCAAAGATGTTACGGCTCTCTACAGCCAGCTCCCGGTGGGCGCTTTGGTTCAGGTAGTTCCGGGAAACCTCCCGAAAGTCCCGAAAGCCCACATCATCTATAAGATCCAAGCACCTGACGCCCCCGTCGAAGTCGGGCGCCCTGCACCCGGTGCCGAAGAACCTGTCGCTGGCCAGAAGAGCGCTGCCGCTCCTTCCCGCGTCGCTGGGACCGACAGCTAGCGCTGAACGTTTCCCTCGTGTCGTCCTGCGGGTTGACAAAACTCCGCTGCGCCGCGAGCCTCCCCGCCCAGAAAATTTCCCATGGCCAATACCAAATCCGCCGGCAAACGCGCGCGCCAGACCGCAGTGCGCTCCCTTCGTAACCGCAGCGTTCTCACCCGCCTGCGCAACATGAATAAGTCCCTCGCTACCGCAACGGGTGAGAAGGATCAAAAAGCCGAGCGCTCTCTGATTTCTGCGGTCGATAAAGCCGCCAAACGCGGCATCATCCATCGCAACGCGGCCAACCGCCGCAAAGCCCGCCTCAATAAGGCGCGCACGGCCGCGGCCAAAGCCGCCTAAGTTTTCGCGCGGTCAGACGGTTGCGTCGGTGCGTCTATCGCGCACTCAACGGATTAGCCGACAGCCACGTCAGGCGGCAATAGCGTCCTGAGTGTTGGTCCGCGGCGCGGATCGTGGATGGAGTAATTGGACTAAGCCGGCAATCATCTCCTCGAGCGGAATAGGATGCGCGGTAAAGCTATACCCGCTCAAGATGCCAGCAGAGACGCCGATGCCGGCTTCGCTTTCTTCGACCCGGGCGAAGACCACTGGAATATCGCGCCAAGCCTGACCTTCCAATTGCTGGCGGGCCGCCGCCGCTGATTGGGAGGGCGCCGGCACAAGATCGCAAAGAACCAAATCGGGTTGGAACCAACGCGGGCAACCGGCAAGGCGGCCGGCCCGCTCCTCTTTCACCTGGTAGGCGCCAGCCGCTTCAAAAGCGCGCCTAACGAGTGCAGCGATGGCGGGCTCGTAGTCGACCAGGAGGATTTTTTTGAGCAAGGTCATGGTGGCTGTTCTGGTAATTATAGCAGCGACTGTGCCATTGCCGACCGGCGGAGCATCTGTCCAGCCACGGTGACGGCGGAAAAGCGCCGCAGCGCGCGAAGTCGGGCTTTGTTCCAGCCGGGCGCTATGCTTAATTGCTTGTCCTATGCCCTCCCCAGATAAGAAGCTCAGCCCCGAGCTGAACTTCGAGGCCGCGCTCGACCGGCTGGAAGCGATCGTGGAAGAGATGGACTCGGGGAAAATGCACTTGGAAGCGTTGCTCGTGCGTTATGAGGAGGGAATGAAGTTGGTCAAAACCTGCCAGGAACGTCTCGCGCGGGCCGAACAACGGGTCGAGATTATCACCCGCAACCACGCCGGTAAGCCAGTGGTTCAACCTTTTGACCCGGCGACCTCCAGCGGGAAAACAGACGACACGCCCGCAGCAAAAACAGAAAAAGAACATGACGAAGTCAGCCTCTTCTAACGCGGACAAATCCGCGCCGCGTTTCCTGCCCGGCATCAAATCGCCAGCCGATATCAAGGCGCTGAAAGAAGCGGATCTCCCGCAATTAGCGCAAGAGGTGCGCGACGAATTGATCAGCGTCCTTTCGCAAACCGGCGGCCACTTAGGGCCGAATCTCGGGGTGGTGGAATTGACGATCGCGCT
>JBDUAE010000348.1:0-2663 GCA_040004805.1 Chthoniobacterales bacterium
GCGATCAAGATGAAGGGCCGCTACCTGCCGTTTGCGTATCAGAACCGGGGCATGCTTTACCTCCACCGCGTGCAGCGTTCGGCGGAAAACCCGGCGGCGCGGACTGCTGATCTGCAGCGCGCCATTTCGGATTTCAAAACCTCGATCGCCTTAGGTGCAGCTTCCGACGACGAGCTGAATCGCGGATTGGAAAAGATTGCGACCAAGGCCAACCTGGAAGAAGCAACCAAGTTGCTCGAACAAAACAAAAGTCGCTAGCGTTGCTTGGTCTGTTTTCTCGAGAGCGCGGGTGGGGATGGTAATTCTGCGCCCGAAAGAGAGTGCCCCGAATTGAATTTGGTCAGCGCTATGTCGGTCGTGGTGATCGCGCCGCTGGCATTGATATCGTCCCGAAAGTTACTGCTCGTCACCGTCTCGCCCGATTGTTCTTTAACTTGGATGACATCGGAGGAATTGACGCTGCCGTTGCCGGTGACGTCTCCAATTAACATTCTTACGCTAAGGGTAGTGTTCGGTAAAACTTGGCCAAAGCTGTCCGTGACGCCGCCCAGGGTGAGGGTGATGGTTTGATAATCTGCGACCCCACTTAGGTTTACGGTCATCTTACTGGTGGAAAATGTGGGGCTGGCTGCGACACTGCCGCTGCCGGTGGTGACGGTGGCGTTCCCGCCGATGATGTTATTGCTGAAACCAAGGACGAAGGTGTGATTGCCCCCGCTACTGCGGGACTCGACCCCGGGTGCGCCTGAGACGGGCAAGTCGATGTCGAAAGTGCCAGCGGGGCCGTGCGTCTTGGTGGAGACGGCGCCGAGGAGTTGGACGGGCAGCCGGGTGCCGGTGCGGATGGTATGGTTTTGGGTGTCGCAGACGTAGATGTTGCCGTTGCCATCCAGGGCCATTCCGCGGGGCAGTTGAAAGCGTGCGACCTGGCCGATGCCGTCCGCACTGCCGGGATTCAAAGCCAATCCAGCAAGTGTGCTGACTACATACCCTGCCGTCATCTTGCGGATGTTGTTGTTACTGATATCTGAAATGTAGAGATTCCCGATACTATCGAAGGCGAGGCCATCGGGCTGCCGAAATCTGGCGGCGCTGCCCGTGCCATCCGCGCTTCCCTGCATATTCGACCCCGCCACCTCGGTGACCACGCCAGCGGGCGTGATCTTGTCTATCACGAGATTTTCCGTGACATAAACATTCCCGGCCGAGTCCACGGCGAGGCCACCGGCGTTATTATACGAACCGGCCAGGGTGGTCACGAAGCCTGCCGGGGTGATCTTGCGGACAGTGGTGCCATTTCCATCGCTAACGTAGAGATTTCCGGCGCCGTCGATTGCCATGCCAGCGGGGCGGCTGAAGCGCGCCGCATTGCCCAAACCGTCAACATGGCCCGCGCTGGGAGCACAATTTATGGGCGCACATCCGGCGAAGGTAGTGACGTCGCCAAACGGAGAAATCTTGCGAATCGTGTTGTTAGTGAAATCAGAGACATAGACTGCGCCCGTGCCATCCACGGCCACGCCGGTGGGATGATTAAAACGAGCCGTATTCCCCGGTCCATCCACAGCGTCGGGGTGAAGGGCTAAACCAGCGAGAGTCGTCACCGCTCCCATCGGCGTGATCTTACGGATGGTGTGATTCGCCGTGTCGGCGACGTAGGCGTTACCGCTGGTATCGAACGCGATCCCTTCCGGAAGGTTGAAGCGGGCGTTGGCAACAGTCCCGTCGGCACTCCCAGGATTGTTCGCCAGGCCAGCGAGCGTCGAGATGGACACCGGCTCGTAGTTCGTCTGCCCGCGCGCCGCACTGGCGTCCACGAAAAGGCGAAGAAGGATAACCAATGGAATTAGGGAACCGCCGTAGTTTTTAACTTTTAACATCTGAAACCTCTGGGAGGTTTGTAGCCTGGAATTCTGCTGGCGGTCAAGCGTCACCTCGTACGGGAAACGGCAGATGGTGGAATTTGCCTCGGCCACCGTGCGAGCGACTTCTCTCTCCGGCTCATCCGCGCCGCTCTCGGATGGTGCGCGTTCCCGTTACTCCTCGAGGTGCACCGAGCCCATGATGCCGTCGATCTCTTCTTTTAATTTGGGATCCGTAGTTAAGTTGGTGGTGAAGTTAATCTCGAGGAGCTGGCCCTTGTAGGACGTGGTGAGGAAACGCGTGTAAACCGGGCTCTCGCGGTAGTCCTTTACCGCCTTCTTTATCGGCACGTAACGCCAGTCCGCCCACTTCCGTCCGTCGATCGTCACGATCTCCTTCCGCAGCCAGCGCAGCTCGGAATCTTTTGGCAGCCAGTTGAAACCCTTGGTGTATTCGGCTACGCGCATTTTTAGATAACCGGGCAATTGCTCCGGAGTCAGTCCGTGGGTGCCGCGCAAAATCGCACCCCAGGCGCCGTCTTCGCGCGAGAACTTCGCCAATGTTTTCGGCTCCGCCGGATCGTCCGCGTCCCGGGTGAAATCGACCGGGATATCGATCGTCAGCTTGCCATCGAGCAGCGTGGTCGGGCCGCCCGCGGCGGGTTTGGGCGCGTCGCTCTGCGCCGGCTCCGGCGTCGGAGCGGGGGACCCGTCGGCGCTGGTTACGTCGTTTATTTTTACCGACACCAGATAGCTGAGGCGAATCTTCACCGCCGCTTCGCGCGCGCCCAGCCGCACCGG
>JBDUAE010000063.1:0-8904 GCA_040004805.1 Chthoniobacterales bacterium
AAATCGCGTCGCTGCAATTATTCGCGGATCGCTTTCGCGCGAAGGCGAGCAAGGCGTCGCAAGCGCAAAGCAAACTTAAGCAGATCGATCGGATGGAGAAGATCGAAGCTCCAGTGGCGCGGGAAAAAACCGTGCACTTTCATTTTCCGCAGCCGCCGCGGAGCGGGCATCGCGTGATTGCATTGGAGAATGTGGATCATGCATATGGCGATCTCGTGGTTTATCGCGGTCTGAATTTTGAAGCGGAACGCGGACAGCGCACGGTTTTGGTCGGTCCGAATGGGTCGGGGAAATCGACCCTGCTAAAATTACTCGGCGGCTCGCTCCCGGTGCAAAGCGGCATGCGCGAGCTCGGCCACAATGTAAAGGTCGGCTATTTTTCCCAATACCGGGTCGAGATGTTGCAGCCGATGATGACGGTGCTGGACACGGCGCGTGACATGCCGAATCCGGTTTCGGAACAAACTGCGCGCACTGTGCTCGGCTCATTTCTTTTTCGGGGCGACGACGTTTTCAAAACGACGGCGGTCCTGAGCGGCGGAGAAAAAACGCGGCTGGCTTTGGTGAAGCTGCTGCTCGATCCGCCGAATTTACTACTGATGGACGAGCCAACTACGCACCTCGATGTCGGCAGCATCGACGCTCTCGTTGGCGCGCTCGCGCAGTACGAAGGCACGCTAATTTTCATTAGTCACGACGTCTATTTTATTCGCGCGGTCGCGAAAACGGTTCTGCATATCGGCGCCGGGCAATTGACGCCCTACGCGGGCGATTACGATTATTACCTGGAGAAATCGCGCGCCACTTCCGCGCGTGCCGCCCTAACGAGTGGCGGGAAATTGCACAACGCTCAGCCGACCGCGGCGGATGTTCCTGCTCCGAAGGCGAGCGGCGGCTTGCGCGAAACCCGCGAGCAGCGGCGCGCGGACGCGGAGCAGCGCAAGGCGGAAGCGAAAATAAAACGTGAGCACGAGAAACGCGTGCGCGAGCTGGAGATGCACATTCTTTCGCTCGAAGGCCGCCAGCGCGAACTGACGGCGGAATTGGAAAAACCGGAAACTTACGGCGCCGGGGGCGCGGCGATGGAATTGAATCGCGAACTCTCGAGTCTGAATACGGAACTCGAACGGGTGACAAAGGACTGGGAAGCACTGGCCGGCAAAGAAAGCGCAGAAGTTTAATTTTTTCTGCAAATGCAAGGTCGCTGGCATCGGGGCTGCTTTAAGGAATGATGCAAGCTGGGAGACCAACCAACATCTAAACTTTCCGCAGCTTCAACAGCGCGACCAGAAATGGTCGCGCTTCTTTTTTGCCGCCAACGCCGCACCAGTCGGATGACCGGCGGGCGGGGGCGAACCGGGTCGTCTATTTCTCGAAGACCTTCTTCACGTCACCGATTTTCTCTTCCACTTTCCCGGCGAGCTTCGGCCCGGTGCCGCGCGCTGATCGGCCCCGCCGACGTAGTGAAGGCGCTTTAAGCTCCGAGCTGACGCTGAAATCGAGTCCGCGAAAGCGCACGAAAGTGATGACGCTCATATAACGGCACGGTTCGTTCGTGTCCGCGTACTACCTCCAATTCCAAGCTGCGCCAGCCGAGCGCCTCAGCCCGGATTGCAACCTCGCGTAACAAAGCCGAGCCCGCGCCCCGGTTCCGCCAAGCCGGCACCACGTAGAGTTCTTCCAGCCACCCGATCGTTCCGCCGTGCTCCGCGCTGAGATGGGCGGCGGCGTAAGCAATTCCGACGGCTTCTGCATCTGCAAAAGCGAGCGCGATGAAGCCGTGGCGTGCCTCCGCGACAACCTGCTCGATCACGCGCCGCAACGCCGCGGGCGGGGTCTGAATTTCGTGCTCCTCGAGTTGCGCCTGTAGGAGCGTGACCGCGAGATCGACCTCGTCCGGGTTAATCGACCGGACCGAAAAATCCGGCTTCATCTACTCGGGAACGGGATCGGGCGTGCCCATCGGGACCCACGGTTCACAGCGCAGAATGCGTATGGTGGTGAGCCAGATTCCAATCGGGAAACCGCGTTTTCGGACCGCTTGGGCCGAGTAGTTCGAACAGGTCGGCCGAAAGCGGCAACGAATGAACCCCGTGGTGTGCGGACTGACGAAGCGTTGATAGGGCTGGATGACGATCCGCTCGTAAAAATTAACCGACAACTGCGCCGCTGGTGGTCGGCTCCAATCGAAAATCGCCGCGGCAGCGAGTGCTGCCGCGGCGATCGATTTAATCCAGAAACTCCGGCGCCTTACGGGTTGCCGCAGTGCGGGCATTTCACGCTGCCTTCCAGCCGCTTCTTCTGGCAGGACGGGCATGGCACCAAAGTGCCTTTCGGGCGCATCAAAAGATAGATGATCAGTCCGAGAAGACCGGTAAACGCGGTCACAACCGTGAGCAGGACCGCATTGTCCATCCCGCGGGATTTCGCGTCCTTATAGACGAAGACGATGAGGAAAATCCAAATCGCCAGACCGATAAGTCCGCCGATGCAACCGCAGGTGCCGCCCACGAGCGCGCCAGCGGCTCCAGCAGCATTGCTGGGAGTATCGTCGGTCGTCTGCGCGAGCAGGGTGGTGACCGACAGTAAGAATGGAAGGCCAAAGAGGAATCGCTTCATAGGCATCTGACTACTGGTTTTCGGGATTGACTGTCAATGGGTAATGCGGACTGCGGTCGCAAAAATTAAAATTCCAAGGTCAGATCTTTTTCGCAAAAATCGAACTGCTTGGCTTCAGATTCGTCCCCGTCGGAAAATACGGCTTTGAACCATTGATGGCATTTCCCCGAGTCGGTCGATTTATCCCAGACCAGCGTCATGGTTTTGCCGGCTTCGATGCCGGAACCGATATCGAAGTTGCCGTAGGTCTCGCCATCTTCGGAAGCGAGGAGTTTGGTGATCGTATCATCAGTGGTGTTATGCACCTTGAACGAGTAATCGCCGCCTTCGGCCTGGAGACGCGAGGCCGCGAAGCAGAACAGAGCGCAAACGCAAAGGAAGGAAGCCGTCAGCTTGAGATGATTCTTCATGGGCGTTTTGATACAGGGAGGCCTTTTATTTTCAAGACAAAAGCGCGGCGAGGTGCGGGCCGCGATCGGCCGCTCCGTGGCGTCATTGCCCGGTGACTTTGTCGATCTTCCACCCGCTTTTCTCCCGCACGAGGGCGATCTGTAGTTTGCGGCTCATCTGCGTTCCTTTGAGCGAAACGATCGTGTTGCCGCGATCGCCTTTCAGTTCTGGCGTCGACACGGTGATGTGGTTCGCCCAACTCTCATCAAAGTCCTGCGCGTCGAGAAAATAATCGCCATCGAGCCCGTCCGGTCCCTGCACTATATGATCGATCTCGCGCAGAAGCCGCTCGCTCACGGAGCGCCGCATTTCCTTTCGGTCTTCCAGCGGGCGGTGGTTGCTCAGAGTTTCCTTCACATACCAATGATAGAAACTTCGCACCATCGCATCGGGCGAATTGCTCGCGGTGGCTGATGGTTCCGCCGCGGCGACCGAAAACGCGGTGGCAAGAAGAGCGCAAAGAAAAGTCAATCGCACTGCAGCCGACGTGGCGCGTGCGTTCAAACAGCTCTTTCGTAGCTCGTTTTCGCGCCGTCAGGATCGGTCATCTCGAGCGTATTGCCTTTCACCACGGCGGTGAAAGAGAGATCATCGGTCATCCCTTGCAGGCGGATCTTTAATTTCGATCCCTCCAGGGTGTAGCGACCGCGGATACTTTCGCCCGTGGCGGGTCTTTCCATCACTGTTCCGTCTGCCAGAAATTCCGTGGTATCCGCGCCCTTCGGTTCTTTCCACCGTCCCACGAGGGAAGGTTGCGCCGGCTTCGGCTCAGCCTTGGGCGCCGGACTTGGAGGCGGAGGCGGCGGAGGAGGTGGTGGATTGGAAGAAGAACCTAAGCCAAAAAATTTTCTCATGATGTAATCTCGAATCGGGTCTGGCCGCGAACGCGGGACATTCCCCAAAGTTTCATCATGCTACATCGGCGCGCACAAAATCGCGCGCTTTTTTTACCCATTGTGGCCAGGCGCAAAGCGCTAGGAGATTGCTTACGTCTGCGTGGCGTGCGCTGCTTTTTTCTCCAGCGACCGACTGATCGCGCCTCGCAATTGCGGCCAATCGACCGGCTTCGTCAGGTGCTCATTAAAGCCCGCCGCAGTACTGGCCAGGATGTCATCCTCCGTCCCGAATCCGCTGAGCGCGATCCCGCTGAGCCCGTATTCCGTATGGAGGAAGCGCATTAAATCCACCCCGCTGCCATCCGGCAAACCGAGGTCGCTAATCACGAGATCAAAGCTCTGCGTCTCGGCCAACTCACGCGCCCTGGCCAGCGTCTCCGCGTGCACAATCTCGTAGCCGGCATGTTCCAGGATTCGCTGCAAGACCCGGGCCGTGTCCCTGTGGTCTTCCACGAGCAGGATGGTGGCGGGATGCGCGGCGACATCTTCATGGGGAAAAAAGGCGGCCGGTCCCTCCAAGAGCGAGGTCCGCATCGCGGCGAGGATGACGGTAAAGGTGGCGCCCTTACCCGGGCCCGCGCTCTCCGCAAAAATCGAGCCGCCATGCAGGTCGATCACACGTTTCGAAATAGCCAGCCCGAGACCAAGACCGCCGTATTGACTCGTGACCGCGCGACCGCCCTGTTCGAAAGCGTCAAAAATTCGTGGCAACAATTCAGGTTCGATCCCGACGCCGCTATCTGTAATTTCGACCACGATGCGATGCTCGCCATCATTCCTGGTGCGCACGGTGATGGCGCCGCCCGCCGGCGTGAACTTGACCGCATTCTTAACCAGGTTCCAAAAGACCTGCTGGAGCCGGGCCGCATCCGCCCAGCAATGATGCTCGGTGGCTTCAAAGATTTTGCTGACCTGGAGATCTTTCGCCAGCAGGTCGCCGCTGGTGATGGCGAGGGCGTGTCCGAGCGTGGTGTGAATGTCCACCCCGTCATGGCGCAATTCGAGTTTACCGTGTGTGATCCGGGTCAGGTCTAACAAGTCGTCGATTAAGAGGGCCTCGAGTTCGACATTGCGTTGCAAGACTTCCAGATCCGCCTGCAAGGGCTCCCCTAAATCCGGCTGTCGGCGAAGCGCCGCGATCGTCATCAGGACGGGAGTGAGCGGCGTGCGCAACTCGTGCGAGAGCATGGCCAGGAATTGGTCCTTCGCGCGGTTCGCGGCTTCTGCCGCCTGTTTCGCCTGCCGCAGCACGATCTCCGCGTTCTTCTTTTCCGTAATATCGAGGAGGGTTCCGATGAAACGAAGCGCTTCCCCGGAGGGACCGAGGAGAACGCGGCCCTTTTCTGCTACCCAGCGTTCCCGGCCGTTTTCTCGCTCGATGGTGCGGTACTCGATATCGTAACGGTCGTTATTTCCCGGTTGCAGCACGCTTTGGACGGTTTCTCTGGCGACGTGGCGATCGTCCGGATGTAACGCAGCGAGATAGGTTTCGTAATCCGGTCGAGCGTCGGAAGGCAGGCCGAAGAGCTTTTTCCCTCGCTCCGAAAGCCGGAGTTCTCCCGTCGGCGGATAATAATCGAACGTCCCGATGGAGGCCGCTTCCGTGGCCAGGCGCAGAAGATCCTCGCTTTCCTTCAGCTTCGCCTCACGAGCTTGCGCCACCAGCTCCTGCTCCTTTCGCGCCGAAATATCGGCTCGAAAAATAACGATGCCGCTTTTAGTGGGATAGATTCGCGTATCCAGCCACGTGTTCCAGGGTTCATGGAAGAATTCCTTTTGCACCGCGCGGCGCTCGTTCATCGCCTGGTGCGCAAGAGTGTAAAACTCGGTGCCTACGGCCTGCGGAAAAAGCTCCCAGATATTGCGGCCCAGCATTTCTTCCTTCGGCAGCCCCGCCAGCTCGGCCACGCGATCGTTCACGTAGATGTAGCGCCATTCGTGATCGATGGAGGAAAAGGCGTCGCTGATCCCGGCCAGGACGGTCTCGCGTTGTTCGAGCAATTCCCGCACTTCGTATTGCCGCCGGCGCGCGCGCAAAGCCACTTTCAAAGCGCTGACTAGGGTAACGCCGTGGAGCGGCCGTTCGAGTAGGGTGACATTGCCGGCCGGGCCGAAAATATCGACCGCTCGCAGACTCATCCGTTCATTCCCTCCGATGCTGGCCAGAATAACCACCGGAATATCCGACCACGGCGGCTGCTGTTGCAGCGCCCGCAGCATCTTGGGTAATTGTTCCAACGCGAGTGCCTCTTCCGCCAGCAGGAGCGCGCTGATTTCCTCGCTCATCGTCGCCGCCGCTTCCGCAATATCGGCACAGATCCGCGCCGGAATTCCCGCATCGGCCAGAACGCCGGCCGCGAGGCTGGCATCTTTTCCCACCGGCGCGACGATTAATACCGTCCCGCCGGGATTTTCAGTCGCGTTCTTCATCGGTGCGACGGGAGGTACGCCGCCGCTTCTTATCCGGCAAAATAGGGGTGCCGGTCAAGACTCCTCGGAAGCCACGCAGCGGCGGTCCCACGGAAATCCCGCTCGGCTCGATCGTCAGCTCCCGAATCGTGCTCTCGTGCGCGCCAGTCCGTTTCTTTATCACCGAGATGGCTTTATGCACCGCGCCATCTGCTTCGAAGAAACGGAAGGTGATGACGGTGTCGGCTAAATAAGTGACATCGATCGGAGTCTGCATCGCCCCGAGGAGTCCGTGTGGAGTGACGACCAGCATGGTCACGATTCCCTGCTGATTGAGGAAGGTCAGCAATTCATGCAATTGCAGATTAAGAAAACGCTCCTCGCCCATGGAGTGGAGATAGCCGTTTAAGCTGTCGAGACAGACGACGCGAACGCCCTCTTCCGTAACCGCGCGTTGCAAGCGCGACGCCAATTCTCCCGGCGAAAGCTCCGCCGGATCGATTTGGAGAGTGGTCACCATCCCTTCCTGCACCAATTTCTCGAGCGGAAGATTGAGGCCGGCTGCGCGGGCGAAGAGAACTCCAAGGCTCTCGTCGAATGTGGCCAGCAGGCATCTTTCGCCGCGCATCGCCGCCGCCAGCGCGAATTTCAAAGCGAGGGTCGATTTGCCAGTTCCCGGCGGTCCGGAGAAAAGCGTGCTCGTGCCCCGTCCCAACCCGCCGCCTAAGAGAAAATCGAGACCGTCAACTTCGCTCGAGACGTTCTCTTGCGAAAAATGCCGGTGATGGTTCGCGGCGACGAGACGCGGGAAAATCTTGAGGCCGCCCTTCTCAATCACGAAATCATGATATCCGCCGCGATAGGTGGAGCCGCGCACTTTGCGGATGTTTAAACGGCGCCGCTGCGCCCCGTATTCCGGTGACAATTGTTCGAGCGAGATGACACCGTGGGCCAGGCTTAGGACGTGCGCATCGGCACCATCCGTCAGGCTATCGTCGAGCAGAAAGGTGGTGCAATTTCGCCCGGCAAAATATTGCTTGAAGGCGAGAATCTGTCGTCGATAACGCAAGGCCGTCTGCGAAAGCAGCCGCAGTTCCGAGAGCGAATCGAACGCCACCCGCGTCGGGTTCACCCGGTCGACTGCGTCCAGCAGCAGCTTCGTCGTCTCGGTTAATTCCACTTCCGCAGCGTGAAACAACGTGTTTTGCGCTTGCGCCGAAAGCTGGCTGTCGATCGCTGACAACTCCACAATCTCAACGCCCTCCAGCGGCCAACCGTGCGAGCGTGCCACTTCTTCCACTTCCTCGCGCGTTTCGGAGAGGCTAATATAGAGGACCTTTTCGCCTGCCCGCGCTCCGGTCAGCAGGAATTGCAAAGCCATTGTCGTCTTCCCGCACCCCGGCGCTCCTTGAATCAGGTAGAGTCGACGCGGCGGCAAACCTCCTTCGAGGATTTCGTCCAAGCCGGGCACGCCGGTCGGCACTTTGGCATGGTTCTGAGAAGAGGAGCTTTTCACGCGTGCTGTATTTTACGAAAGCACGGAAAAATGCGAGCCCTCAAGATTCATCGCGGGTGCTCGATTTGATGGTCGCCTGCTTTTCGTGTGATGCTCCACTATGCTGAAGGGGCTCGAGGTAAATTTAGTCGTCCCCGATCTTTGGCAACAAGAGGCGGTCCGGGCGCTGCAGGCAGGAACGGATGTGGTGGTCCAGGCGCCGACTGGCTCGGGCAAGACCTACATTTTTGAGCTGCTTTACCCGAGCCTGAAAGGGCAGGCCATCTTCACCGTGCCGACGCGCGCGTTGGCGAACGATAAGCTCGCGGAATGGCGCGCCCGCGGCTGGGATGTCGGCATCGCGACCGGCGATCTCGCGCTCAATCTCGATGCGAAAGTTATCGTGGCCACGCTCGAAACGCAGCGGAACCGTTTTCTTCGCGGCGACGGCCCGAAGCTGCTCGTAGTCGACGAATATCAAATGATCGGCGACGCCGTCCGCGGCGTGCATTACGAGCTCGCGCTCGCCCTGGCACCGCCGCACACTCAATTGCTCTTGCTCAGCGGCAGCGTCGCTAACCCGCAGGACATTGTGACCTGGCTGCAAAGGATCGGACGGGATGCGATTCTCGTTTCGCACCAGGAACGGCCCGTGCCGCTGGAAGAAGTCGACCTGCGCAATCTTTCGGACTCGCAATTCGTGCAGTCGAAAGGCTTCTGGCCACGCATGATCGGCCGCGCCCTTCGGGCCGATCTCGCTCCCATCCTTCTCTTCGCCCCACGGCGCAACGCCAGCGAAGAACTCGCGCAATCCATCGCCTCCGCGTTGACCACGCGCGATCCGCTCCCGCTCTCTCCCGCGCAGGAATTGCTCGCGGGAAAAAAGCTGGCCAAGCTCTTGCGCAATCGTGTCGCGTATCATCACAGCGGCTTGAGCTACGCGGTGCGGGCCGGGTTAATCGAGCCGCTCGCGAAGGCGGGCCAACTTCACGTCGTCGTCGCCACCATGGGACTCGCGGCGGGGATTAATTTCTC
>JBDUAE010000064.1:0-8899 GCA_040004805.1 Chthoniobacterales bacterium
TGCGGATTGAGGGGTGCGAGAACGGCTTCGGCGAAAGTCACGCCTGGGAGGACGGGGAGAGGATAAGCAGGGGCTAACTTGCACATTCCAAGTTGAGCTGTTGGACGCCTATGTGCGTCTTTTTTTGTGTAGTAGGCCGAAAATCGGATTGTGCTGGAGACACAAGCGAAAGCATTGTCGTGCATGAAAAACGATCTGGAAACGAGGACGAGGGCCTTTGCTCTATCGGTTATCCACGCGGTCGGAAAACTCTCGCGTTCGCAGGAAGCAAGGATTCTTGGTCGCCAGCTCTTAAGAAGTGGAACATCAATCGGAGCCAATTATCGGGAAGCAAATCGAGCGGAATCTCATGACGATTTCATTCACAAGATCGCGCTTTTTGAGAAGGAGGCCGCCGAATCTGGGTATTGGATTGAACTGATAGTCGAAGCCGGCGTGAGTGGAGCTTCGACGAAGTATTTCCATCCCCTAAGCGTTGAGGCCCGTGAATTATTGGCAATATTTGTGGCTAGCGGGCGGACGGCAAAGTTGCGCTCTGGACGGACGAGCGCTCGTTCTAAGCAATGAGTGGTCAGAGCTATTCCTCACTGCGCCTTTCGCAATCCGCGTTGCGCTCCGCCTCCGCCTGGATGCTCTGCGGTGCGCTGGTCTACGCCCCGTGGAATTACGGAAGCGTCTCTGAACCGGGAGTGGTAGCGCTGAATGCCCTTCTCGGTGCGGTTTTGATCCTCTGGTCGGTGGCCGCCGGGCTACGACTCGCGCAACGGGGGAGAAACCATGCTGAAATCCGCAATTCGCATTCCGCAATTTGCATTTTCCCGCTAGCTCTTCTGGTTCCGACTGGCCTATTGCTGCTCCTCGGCTGGGGGATGGTGCTCAATGCGAAAGCGATTTACGACTCGGATTTCTATCTCTTCGTGCCGCTGACGCGCGGGTTTCCGCGATTGGTGGGGTCGATCGATCAGGCGGTGAGCGCGGCGATGATGGTGCGGGTGACTTTGTTGCTGGGAATGCTTTGGATGGTGGCCGATCTGGTGCGCGATCCGCGTTGGTTACTTCGGCTTTGGTGGACAATGGGACTGACAGGAGCGTCGATCGCGCTGCTCGGCTTGATCCAGAAAGCGAGCGGCGCGCCGATGATTTTTTGGCAGGCAACGCAACAACCGGTCACGACCTTTTTCTCGACTTTTTATTATCACGGCAATGCGGGGGCGTTTCTCAACCTGACCTTGCCAGTGACGATCGGGCTGGCCTGGCGGTCATTTACACGTCGAGAGAATCCCGTGGTGCGCGCGGTCGCGGCAACCGGAGCGGTGATCAGTGTGGTGGCGGTGTTTTCGAACACGTCTCGAATGGCGCAGGGGCTCGCGGCTGGGATGCTTTTGGTCGTAGGCGTGGCACTGCTCCCAAGAGCATTCGGGTTAATCCGGGCGCGGTTGGAATGGCCCACGTTTCTAGTCGGTGCGATCGCGCTGGCTCTGGCCCTCGCCGCGGTGGTGCAGACCAGTCATCTGGATCGTGGCTGGAAGCGTTGGGAAAAGACGGGCGAGACAGTTTCCAACGACGCGCGTTGGAACGCGGCGAGGGCAGCGTGGGCCGCTCTACCGGAAGCAGGATGGCACGGCTTCGGCGCCGGAACGTTTGCGATTGTGTTTCCTTATTTCACCGGCGGATTCGGAACGAATCTCGAGGGGCGCTGGATTTTCCTGCACGAGGATTATCTGCAAACGGCGCTGGAGTGGGGCTGGTTGGGGGCGGGTCTGTTTGGCGTGATATTTTTTGGAGGAATGGGGGTCGGCGCCCTTGGCGCCGGGTTGTCGGTTAGACGAGAGAGGTTATTGCGGGAGAAGAAACGTGGAACGCGGAAGGCGGATTGCGGAATGGCGGAGGTCGGAACGAGCGGCGCCGCTCGCGCCGGGTTATCGGAAAAAGGGGAGAGGTTATTGGATAAGACGGGTGGGACTTCGGGGGCCAGCGATAATCACGAAGCAATAACCACAAACTGGCGCGCCGCGTGGACGCCGCGGCAACGCTTGCTCGTGCCATTAGTCTTGCTGGCACTCGGATCAGTGGCGCTGCATGCGCTGGTCGATTTTCCGCTCCAGATCGCGTCGATCCAACTCTATGCAGCCACCTACTTGGGAATCTGCTGGGGGTCGGTCGGGTTTGGGGAAAGTAGGAAGTAGGAAGTAGGAAGTAAAAGAGAGAGGCGAAATGGAAATCGGAACGGGAGGGCGCGAAGATTCTTCGCGCCTTCTTTTTTTCCGCGCTCTTCGCGCCTGGCCTTCTACTTTAGCCTTCCGAATTTCTACTTTCTCTTCCCCTCGTTACTCCCATACGCGCCTTCGCCGCGGCCGTAACCGGGTGAGGCGTAGTAATAGTAGTAGTCGGTGCCGCGGCGGCGGGGGAGTCGGTTCAAAATAATGCCGGCGGGACGGCCGCCCGCACCGGTTAACATGCCGAGAGAACGGAGAACCGCATTGCGGGGAGTGTGGCTGGCCCGGACGACGACGCAGACCGTCTGCACGAATGGCGTCATGAGCAAGGTATCGCTGACGGCGAGGACGGGGGCGCTGTCGATCACGACGCGATCATATTGCCGGGCGGCGTCGGCAATTAATTTAGCGAAGGTCGGGCCGCTGAGCAGTTCCGCCGGGTTCGGCGCGCGCTGTCCGCTGGTGAGGACGGATAATTGGCCGGTGGTAGCGGCAAGAATTCGCGAATTCGCAGCGGAGGTTTGCGCCTCCAGTCGGCCCGCCGAAACGACTCGCACTGCGGTGGCCAAATCCACTCCGCCCACCAGATAATCGACCACGCCCGGGAGGTCGGCACCGTTTTCCTCACCGGTGGTCGAGAGAAAGATTTTGTGCAGGCTGGGGCGGCGGAGATCGCCATCGATGAGCAGGACGCGATGGCCCTGCTGCGCGAGCGCGAGCGCGTAATTGGCGCTGGAAAAGCTCTTACCTTCATTCGGGAGGGCGCTGGTGAAGAGGGAAATCTTCCGCTCGGCTTCTGGGCCCAGGAGGGAGAGCGAGGCGCGAAGATTGCGAAACGCTTCCGCGGCGGGACCTTCGGGTGCTTCGGCGACCAGACGATAAGTGGCGCTGATCGGCTCAATCGTCGGGTCCAATTTGGTGACCGCGTCGGTTTTCCCGATCTCCGGGATAGCGGCGAGAACCGGCAAACCGAGCGTCGCCTCCGCCTGGTCAACAGTCTTGATCGAGCGATCAAGAAGATCGGTCGCGTAGACGAAGCCCAGGCCGAGGGCGAGTCCGCCCAGAAGTCCGAGCATAACGGACTTCATTGGCTTCGGGCTGATCGGGCTCGACGGCGTGGGCGAATTCTCGATCACGCTGACCGCATTGGTTTTGACATCCTTGGTCAGATTCGTGTCTTTGATCTGGCGTAGGACACTTTCGTAAAGCGCCCGATCTGTTTCCGCCTGGCGCGCGAGCTCCTGATAGCCGATGGCGGCTTTGTTCAGGGCCAGCGCGGATTTTTCCTGCTCGCGCGACGCCACGGTCAAATTGCGTTCTCCGGCCTGCGCCTGTTCCAGGACATTGCGCAGGACCGCGGGTTGCGCGACGGCGGTGCGCTTGAGTGCGACCCGCGCTTCCTCCAAGGCGGCGCGCGCCGCCATCATTTTGGGATGCTTCGCTTTGTAGCGCTGTTCCAGTTGTGCGACCTGGGCTTCAAGCTGGGCGACATCGCGGCGGCGATCGATCACCGGCTGGGCGGCGGCGATGCTGGGGACGGAAAGGAGGGCGTCGACGTTGTCGCCTATTTCATCGATTTGCTTGAGCTCGGATTCGATCCGCATCCGCTCTGATTTTGCGGTGGTTAACTTGGTGCTGAGTTCTTGTAGCTTATCCTCGACTAAGCCACCGCGACTGCCCGTGCTCCCGGCACCAGCCTGGCTCCCGGTCGCACCTGCTCCGCCGCCCAATTGGAGCGCGTCGGGGGTGTTGGCTTTGTATTCCGCGACAGCGGCTTCGCTCTTCTGCAGATTCTTCTTCAGGCGCTCTTCCTCTTCCATGAGATAACGGAGGGTGTCTTCGCTGCCGAAAGCGCGCTGCTCAATCGAGTAGCGGATGTACTCGCGGCCCACGGCTTCGGCAAGGCGTTCGGCCATGGCGGGATCGCGATTGACGACATAGACGTCGATCAAGCGGGTGCCGCGGCGAATGATCGGTTTCACCATGCCGGAAAGCGCGCCGGCGAGCCCTTCTTCCAAGGGCGTGAAAGACATTTGGGAAGCGAAGAGGGGCGCGGCCGAGGGCGAAGCGACGGGCGCTGGGGTGGCGGTAGGGGCGCGGCGCGGTTCGTTCTCGATAACTGATTGACCGAGAAGCGCGCGGCCGCCGTCTTCGGATAATCCTTCGGAACGAATGACGCGCGCGAGTAGGCTCCGATTAATCAGATTCTGCTCGATCGTGCGCATCGCTTCCTGGCTGGCCAGAAACATGGTGCGCATGCGGTTGGAAGAATCGTCCGAGCGGATGGGTGTCGGATCCTGCACATCGACTTCGAGGACGATGTGGCCCTGGTAGAGCTTGGGCGTGCGCGCGAGATAGCCGAGAGCGAGGAAAAGGCCGGCGAGGACACAGAGCCCGACGATCCAAAGCTTCTCGAGGAGCGAGTGCCAGAAATGCCGAAAATCGAAACCGCGCCGTTCCGCCTGAGGATCGATCCAAGCACCGGTGGTGGTGGAGAAGGTTTGACCGGCCGGCGCCGCGAGCGGCGGAGGGGAGGAGGGCGGAGTGGGAGACATCGAAGAATTTAAAGAAAAGGGAGAAGGCAGATTCGCAACCGGAAATGGAGAATGGCCCGAAGCGAGCGGGCGGACTGAAAGACCGGGGAGACCTAGGCTCGGCGCCGGTCGAAGGAACTAGAAGATACTCTCTCCCACGGTGATGGTGTCGCCGGGAAGGACGCGGAAAGCGCCTCCACCTTTCGCCACCTTGCGGGCGTCCACTTGCAGAACCCGCTCGGCGTTGCCGGTTTGACGCCGGACGCTGATTCGTCCCGGGGCCGCGATGCGGGTGTAGCCACCCGCCATCGCGATAGCTTCGAGGAGATCGACGCCGCCGGGGCTGCCATCGGGCATTTCGAAACTGCCGGGCCGACTCACCTGTCCGAGGACGGTGAAACGGCGTTTGGCGTAGCCGACCAAGGTCACGTTCACTTTGGGACTGACGAGATAGTCCTTACCGTAAAGCTCGGTGAGCCGGGCTGCGGCCTGGGTGAGGCTGAGACCGGAAAGGCGAACAGAACCAAGCAGCGGCAGGCTTAGATTGCCCTCGCCATTCAAACGGCCATTCGTCCGCAGATCGTCTTCGCCGAAAACTTCGACCGCGACCTGATCGTTTGCGCTCAAGACGTATCCCGCAGGAGCGCTGACGCCGCCATTTTGGGGAGCGGCCGGGGCAATCGCGGCGGGCGCAACGGCAGGAGGCGCGGGTGGGGCACCGATTCCGGTTTGGGCGGAGGCGGAGACGCTGGCCAAGGCGGCGAACACCGCAAAGGCGAAAAAGCCAACCAACGCCCGTCCGTGCCCGCTCCCTTTAGAAAGTAAAGGAGGTGCGAAGGCCGTACTGATTGTCATCGAAATTGAAGGGGCCGCTGTTACTTTTGTTTTCCCGATGCAGATAGTAGGCGCCGACCGTCCAGAACGGCGTGATCGTGACATCGACCGCCGGTTGCACAAAGAAGTAATTGTCCCGGCGCGAGGCATCGACGAACTGAATCGTGCTGATGTAATCGGAGTGTTCGTAGCCCGTGGCCAGGCCAAGGTAGATGCGGCGGAGCAGGCGCTGGCGCACGCCCAGCGTGATATTGGTGGCGGCGTAATCGTTCCCGACCAAGACCGCCGAATTCAGGACGCGGCGGGTGCCGCGCAGGGTGATGGCAGTGCCGTCAAAAGGCTGATAGGCGGCGCCAATCTCGTAGACCGGGGTATTATTATCTCCGGCGCCATAGTTCTCCTCGAATTGGCGAAACTCGACCCCGGCGGAAGCATCGAGCGTGATTTTACCCGTGACCTGATAGGAGGCCCGGACATTGATCTGCTCGAAAGTTTGATTGGGATTAAAGGAATCGACCCAGTTGTAGCCGGCGCTGGCGCCGAGACCCACCGTCAACTTCGGGCTGTAGATATAATTAAAGTAGAGATCGCCCGAGATCGCTTGGGAACTGATCAGACCGTTCTGGAAATCATAGTCGACGAAATGGAGGCCGCCGCTGAGAAAGGTTTTGCCGGAGAGATCGTAAGTGAAGGTCGCGTTGGTGTTGTAGAGATTGAGGGCAGTATTGCCGCCGGCATCGAGATTCACTCCGGGGGCCACATTAGTGCCAGTTGCATTTGCGGTATTGAGATTGGTTCCGTCCAGGAACTGCAGATCCTGGCTGAGTCCGAGGGTGAGGCGGCTAAAATGATAACGCGCCTCGAGCCGGACCAAGTGCTGGATCGCGTCTTCATTGGAGTTATCGGCGAAAAGAAAAATACTTGGCGCATAGTCGAGGCGGATGTAATTCATGTCGCGGCCGACAATGTCGCCAAAACCGATGGTGACTCCCGGCTCGATCGCGAAATAATAATCGCCGACTCGGTTAGTCTGCCTCAGCGAAATATTATCGTCGTAAACGCCCCGCAGATTTAAGCGGAAGCCGTATTGGAATCTTTTCGGCACCGCCGAAACCTCATCGCCCGGATTGATTTCGACACTGGCGCGCTGGTCGTCTTTTGAATAGGGGCCTTCGCCGGGCGCCACGGGAGCGGCCGAGTCAACAAATGCCGGTCGTTCCGCGCGTGTGAGCGAAATCGGGGCGGCACTATTGCCGGAGTAGACGTCCTGGGCTCGCGCACTTCCGGATGCCAGGGCCAGCGCTCCGGCGATTATCGCAACGCGGGCTGAGATTGAATAAGACATGAGCAGCTCGAAAAAATGCGGACCTTAGGGCCGGCAGGCGCCGAGGTAATCGTTAGGATGGTTACGCAGGTGCGCATCCGCGGCGGGTCGGGGAAGAGTCAAGGTCGTAGTGAGATTGTGGCAGATGGTGATGCGACCCTGGTTTCCGGAGGTAACGTTGTTTTGGCCGGCGAAGTTCCCCGGATTAATCGAACCGAGCGAGGTGCTGTTGATGTTACCCGCATCCACCCCCGGCGGCCGGAATGAGCCTGAGTTGCCGGCGTTGCCGAAAGCTAAAATGCACTCGCGTGCTTCCGGAGCCGCCTCCAACGCGGCCCGGAGGATTGCTTCTTTTGCTGCAGGAGCCGCCGCTAGGGCGCAACGCAGAGTCGAATCGACCCAATTGCAACCATCTTTGGACTCGATGCCGTCCTTGGCCTCAATCCCTCCGCGAGCGCGCAATGTTGCGGCCGTGATTTGCGGCGCAAGATCAGGGCGGAGGCTGATCGCAGCGGTTAGGTATTCGCAGCGCCTGGCTTCTTTCACCCGGATGATAACCGAGGTGTAACCGCTGCTGAACTGAGCGGGCGTGGCACTTTGCACATTAGCGGCGCCACTCGCGACGACGGCCCGGGTGATCTCGTCGGCAGGGGCAGCCATGCAATTTCCTGCGGCCAAGAACAGAAGGAGAAAAAGCGAGAGAAACGGCCGAATCGAGTGGGTGTTCATAGAGCAAGCCTTAGCGAGTGCAAAGTGTAGAGTTGGAGGTGGAGATGGCAAGGCATTTGTGCGCGATTTTCATAATATAATCGTCGGCGATTCTTGGCGTCATTTAGCTATCAAAACTTGACCGAAAGTTGGAACGCGGATGATGATAGAAGTGTCGAGTGGCTAACGAATTACAGCTCCTTTGAAGCAAGGCCGAATTAGGGTCGGGCATTTTTTCCCCAAAAAAGCCGCCCTCAGAGTTGTCTCCATGGAAACGAGATTTTTCGCATGTGGGTTTCGATTCGAAGCAGCTTTTGCTCCATCTGGAGGACTTCTTCCGTATCTTTCTGCGCTTGAGGGTCGAGTTCGATGGCCTGGAGGTTTGCCGCCGCGGGCCCGTCCGTGAAGAAGCCGGCTTCGATTTCGCGGAAATTACCGCCACCGTTCTCAATCTCGATGGCTCCGCGAACCACAGTGATTCGTGTGCCCGAGGGGCCCGTCTGGAAGCGGCAGGTGGTGGGAGTGGTGCAGGAAAAGGTGCCGGTCGAGGTCGAAACGCGACACTTTCCTGGATTCGACTCGAATTGCACGACGAGATCGAGCGTGCCGTGCGCGAGGTGAAGCTGAATCGTCCGCTCCATCGCTTCGTCCGTGGCGTTGCCATCTTTTTCCAAGGCGAGTTTTTCCAAGCGGAGCGCGGATTCGGGTCCGATCTGGAGGAGAGCGCCCGGGAGGAGGAAGAGCGAGGCTGTGCTGGACCTCGCCGTTTCGAGACTGGCGCCGGGCCGGATGACGCTTTCCAAGGTGGCCGACTCAGAGGGTGATGCGGGCGAGCGAAGAATTGAGGCCGAGCCTTCGAGAGCAATGATGCGGGCACCCACTTCCCGGCGAAGATCGCCAGTGCAAGACGCTGCGGTCAGCGTAGCTACTGCGACGACCCCGCAACTGAGGTGGGAAAACCTCATGTCTGTCTGTGCCGTGACGCCCGTTTCGCGATAAGTGCCCAGATCATCGGGGTAGGCCGGCCACCGAATTTTTGCGTGACCCCACGATCGCGGCGCGGGCGGTGTCGGCAAAACGTGGTTCATCCACTGCTTCTACGGAAAACGGGAGGCAAGGTTTCAAAGATTCTTCTAAAAATGAAAAAAACTTACGCCATCCGCACGCTCGGGGGCAATCGGTGGGAAATTGGCAGCGCATACGGGGATCGAACCCGTGCACCAGCCTTGAGAGGGCTGTGTCCTAGCCACTAGACGAATGCGCCGTCGGACGCGGAGAATAGA
>JBDUAE010000349.1:0-2655 GCA_040004805.1 Chthoniobacterales bacterium
CGCGCGCGCTTGCTCGAAGGCTACGAACGGGCCATGCGCCTCGGGTCGCGGTGAAAATTCTTCTCCTCCAGTTGCGGCGAATCGGAGATCTGGTTTGCACCACGCCGGCGATTGCAGCGCTCCGCGCGCATTTTCCAGAAGCGCACATCACCCTCGCAGTCGCGCGCGAGAACGAGCCGCTCCTGCCCGCGATCCGCGATATCGATGAATTTGTGATCACACGCCGCGGTCTGCGCGATCTGGCCGCATGGGTGAAACTCCGGCCCGGCCGTTTCGATCTCGCGATCGATTTCACCCGCAACGATCGCTCGGCCTGGCTCACTTTTCTCTCGCACGCTCCCATCCGCATTACCTCGATCGAGCTGCCGCATAATTTTAGACGACACGCCTACACTCGCTTCGCGCCCGGCTCGCTCCTGGATTTGCACACGATCGATTTCCATCTCGCGCTGTTGAGCCCGATCGGGATCGTGCCGGCATCGGCCGCGCCGATCCTGGCCTTGCCGGACGCAGCGCGGGAAAGCGCGTCCGCGATTATCCGATCGAAATTAGCCGACCAGCCTTTCGCCATCTTCCATCCCGGCGCAGCGCGGGTGGAGAGATTCTGGGAACCGGCGCGCTGGGCGGAAGTGATTGAGTTCGCGGCCCGCGACCTCGGCTTACGCCCCGTTCTCACCGGCATTTCGTCGGCCATGGAACAGGATCACCTCGCCGCGATTCGCTCCCATCTGCGCACCGACGTCCTCGATCTTTCCGGCCAGATCGATCTGCTGACGCTCGCCGCCTTGATCGAACGCGCGCGCCTGCTCGTGACCCTCGATACCGGCCCGATGCATCTCGCGACCGCGTTGCGCACCCCGCAGGTGAATCTCTTCGGTCCCGGGAATCCGTTGCACTGGCGGCCGCGTGGATCGCCCGCCGTGATTTTGTATGGCGAGAACGAAAAGCCGCTGGAGGAATTTGTCCCGCGCGCACCGCGGCTGCCGATGAGCCTGATCTCGACCCGGGCGGTGATCGGTGGTATGAAAACGCTGCTGGCTACGCCGCGCGGCGCCCCATTATGAGCGCACCTGAAGCACCCGCCAAAAAGAAGCGCTCGCTCCGGGAAACCGTCAAGGCGGGCTCCGGTCCCTACCGGCGTCTCTTCCAATACGTCAAACCCTACAAGGTCCGCTTCGCCATCGGCCTCGCCTTCGGTGTCGCCTACGGACTAATCAACGGCATCCTCCCGATCGTGCTCGGCAAGGTCATGGCCTTCGTCTTCCAGGGCGGCGGCGCCGGCGCCATGAACACCCAGACGATTCTCCGCCATCGTGATCAGCTCGATGTCGGCCCGCGCATCGATTCGCTCCTCGTGCTCTGCCTCGCCATTCCCGCGGTTATGCTCGCGCGCAGCGCCTGCTCCTTTTTGAACAGCTACTACATGGCGTGGGTGAGTAACAAAGTGCTCACCGACATTCGCACCCAGCTCTTCGGGAAAATCCTCAGCCACTCGCTGGATTTCTTTAACAAGGCCCGCTCCGGCTTCCTCATGTCGCGCATCACGAACGACACCCGCATGATGCAGATGGCGCTCTCCAGTGTGAGCAGCGATCTCTTTAAGCAACCCATCGCCATCATCACCGGTCTCAGCGTCCTGTTGTACCTCGATTGGAAGTTCACCCTCGTCACCGTCTTCCTTTTCCCGATCTGCATCATCCCGCTCAGCATCTACAGCCGTCGCGCGCGCCGCGCCGCGAAGTCAGAACAGGAAAACATGGGCGAGATGGTGGTGACGATGCAGGAAAGCTTCGCCGGCATCCGCGTGATCAAATCCTTCGCCCGCGAAGAATATCAGGACAAAATCTTCCGGCGCAGTAACCGGCAGCAATTCGACAACGCCATCCGCATCGTCCGCGCCATGGAATCCGTCGGCCCGCTCGTGGAAACGATCGCCGCGCTCGGCGTCGGGCTCGCCTTGCTCTACGTCTATTTCAGCCAGGTCAGCGCCGCGCGATTCCTCGCCTTGAACGCCGGCATCTTCCTCCTTTACGAGCCGGTAAAAACTCTCAGCCGCATCCAGGTGGTGATGGAAAGATCCATCCAGGCCACCGTCGAAATCTTCGGCATCCTCGATTCCAAACCGAGCATCGTCGACGCGCCGGACGCGATCACCCTACCGCCCGCGCAAGGCCGCATCACCCTGGAGCAGGTCGATTTCCGTTACGAAGGCGGGAACGTCAACGCCGTCCACGGCGTCAATCTCGAGATCGATCCCGGCAAGACCTACGCCCTCGTCGGCGCCAGCGGCGCGGGCAAAAGCACCATCCTCTCGCTCCTCCTCCGCCTTTACGATCCCACCAGCGGCGCCATTAAAGTGGACGGCCACGATCTCCGCGCGCTCACCCAAAAATCGCTCCGCGAACAAATCGGCCTCGTCACCCAGGAGACGTTTTTGTTTCACGACTCCATCTTCCAAAACATCCTGTTCGGCCGGCTCGACGCCACGAAAGAGGAAGTCTACGCCGCCGCCCGCACCGCCTTCGCGCACGACTTCATCACCGCGCAACCGCAGGGCTACGACACCGTCATCGGCGACAAAGGTTGCCTCCTTTCCGGCGGGCAACAGCAGCGCATCGCGATCGCGCGCGCCCTGCTCAAGAACGCGCCCATCCT
>JBDUAE010000350.1:0-2655 GCA_040004805.1 Chthoniobacterales bacterium
AAAACGACTCCCGCGGTGGAAACAAATTCACCCGCGAGCGTGGCGAATTGCAGCACCTGATGCTGGCGTTTCAAGCGCACCGCGGTTTCGAGATCGGGCACGAGCGCAACCCCGCGGAGCAGCCGCCTAACGAGTGGCGCGAGCGCGGCTGAGACCGTGACGCGGTCGATTGCCCAGCCCAGCGCGTCCGCAGGCAAATCCACCAGGTGGTCGTCGCTTCCGATTGCGGTCAATTCCGGAAGCGCGAGCGCGGCCTGGCCCAGGTTTTTGTCCGCGACGTGACGAAGAATTTCGGCGGCAAGGCCGGCGTCCTGCAAAACCACGGCATGCATGTTGCGACCGAAGGCGGCTTCCAACGCGGGCACGAATTCCCGCTCCACATCCAATCCGGCGGCGAGGGCGCCAGCCAGCGCAGGGCGAATGCGTTCGGGATCGTTCAGTCCTTTGAGAACCGCTTGGGAGCCTTGGGCGAGGCCTTCGCCTTCTTCATTCAACTGCTGCAAAACTTCGAGACGCGATTCCTTTTCCGCGATCACGCGTTCAATTCGAAACGCGTCCTGTTCGGCGGCGCTGAGCCCCTGCTGGTGTTCGCGCAACTGTTCTTCCGCCGCGCGCAGAGCCTGGAAAAGATTCTCCACGGACTGCTGTTCATTCTCGCTCGCGCTCCGAGCCCGCTCGACTGCCGCTTCCGCCTCGTCGCGAGCGCTGGTGGAGGCGTTGACCGCGGCGCTGAGTTCCGAAATTCGAAGGCCGGTCGCGTCCCGGCGCGTCTTCGTGCCGGATAATTCGTCGGATAAAGTCGTGAGCCGGTTCTCCGCTTTCGCGAGCGAGGTCTGGAGCGATTGCAGCTCGTTTTCGCGCGTCGATCGTTCCGCGCGTAACTCGGAAACGCGTTCGGTTAGTTTCGAGAGTTCTTCCTCTTTCGCGTCGAGCAACGCATTCGTTTTTTCGATTAACGCGTCGGCTTCCTCGATCTGCGTCGCCTGCTCCGTGCGCTTGGTTTCGGCCGTGGCGATGTCGAGCCGGTAACGTGCCATCAACTCGTTGATTTCCTCGGAGCGTTGTCGGTTAAATTCGATCCGGCTGCGATGGGTGGACATCGCACTCTGCAGTCGCTGCACTTCCGCGCGCGCATCGCCGACCCGGGAATCGATCGCGTCCAGCTCGCTCCGTTTTTGCGCAAGCTCGTTCTCGCTCGTTTCGATTCTGGCGACGGTGGCCCGATCGGTTCCTTCGAAGCGCGCGATCTCTTCCTGGCAATGCTGGAGTTCAGCTTCGAGTTGCTCGAGTTTGGCGCGGGAATGATGCGTATCGAGCACCTGCAAATCGGCCATCAGGGTTTGATAGCGCCGAGCTTTTCCGGCCTGGCGTTGCAGCGAGCCGATCTGGCGTTTCACTTCCTTTATGATGTCGCCAATGCGCAGGAGGTTGGCGTCGGTCGCCTCTAGTTTGCGCAACGCCTCTTTTTTCTGGCCTTTGTATTTCGTGATCCCGGCCGCTTCCTCAAAAACGGTGCGCCGATCTTCCGGCCGTGAGCTGAGAATGAGATCGATCTTGCCCTGCTCCATGATGGAGTAGGCGCTGCGGCCGACGCCGGTATCGGCGAAGAGGCTTTGGATGTCTTTTAGCCGACATGCGGTTTTGTTGAGCAGGTACTCCGAGTTGCCATCGCGATAGACGCGCCGGGTCACCCGCACATCATGCCAATCGACGCCGAGTTCCTGGCTGCAATCAGAAAAAGTGAGCGAAACTTCCGCGAAACCGATCGGCTTGCGCGAGTCGGTGCCGTTGAAGATTACGTCCGCCATTTCGCCGCCGCGAAGAGCCTTGGCGGATTGCTCACCGAGGACCCAGCGGACGGCGTCGAGGACGTTGGATTTCCCACAGCCGTTAGGGCCGACGACGGCTGTCACGCCTTCGCTGAAATTAAAGGTAGTTTTGTCGGCGAACGATTTGAAGCCGAGGAGTTCGAGCGATTGAAGGTGCATTCTGGAAAGGCCGACTGGCCGATACCGAAATAAACGCTGAAACCGGCGCGGCTGGCAAGAATAATTCTACCAAATACGGGCGCCTGGGAATCTTGCGCCACAAGATGATGTGGTGGAGATCATTCCATGCTTTCGGGCAAGGCAAAAAAATCGAATCCATTTGCCGACTGCGGGGTTGAATAACCACAATCCGCTTTGGTCAAACCCCATATCACCATGAAAATACTCCCTCTTCTCGCCGGTCTGCTCGTGGGTGCGTTGGCGCCTCTCTCTTTCGGACAAATCGAGGACGGTCGTCCGCAACAGCCTCGCCGGGTTGCGCCCGCGCAAAATGTGCGGCCGCGACTCTTGGTGAATCAGGCGAATCAGGCCCGCGTTTATAGTCGAGGTCAAAATTTTCGACCAGTGAACCCGGGAGCTGCCGCTGCGGTCCGCAGCTACCGCCAGCGCGCGTTGACGAACTACAACTCCAATTCCGGCGCTCGCGCGTGGGCGGGTCGGCCCGCGGAAATGCGGCGGCGCGTTTATGGGCCCCGGCCGGCGAGTGATTTCGCGGCGGTCGCGCGATCGGAGGGCAGGGTCGGTAACCGGCGCGGCGGAGCGGGAAACGGGAACAACTATCAAGGACGCGGCTCCGGCCAGAATGCAGGCGCGAATGTCACGGCCA
>JBDUAE010000351.1:0-2652 GCA_040004805.1 Chthoniobacterales bacterium
CGAAGCATTCCTTCATCAAGGAAGTGCGCGGGAAGGGGCTCATCATTGCGATCGAGTTCCAGGAGCCGACGGAGTTGAAATTGAAGATGGGCTGGAAACTTTTGCACAAGGTGGACAAGGTTCTCTTCGCGCAAATGGTCGTGACCCAGATGTTGAGCCAGCATCGCATCCTGACCCAGGTGGCGGGACACGCGATGGATGTGGTGAAGATTTTGCCGCCACTGATTATTGGCGAACGGGAGATCGATCGTTTCGTGACCGCGCTGGATCAGGTGCTGACGGAGTGTCGGAAGTTTCCCGGACCGATGTGGGAAATCGGGAACAATTTTGTCCGGCACGCGCTCCGTTCCCGCAAGGCGACGACGCGGCCAGCGGTCTCGGCCTAACGACGAGCGCGCGTTTCTAATTTCATGAGCACACCCGAATTTATTAAACGGACGCCGCCAAACGTGAAGCCGGTGCAGCGTCACGGCCAGCCCATCGCGCAAGCTGCGGTGCGACCCGTGCAACGCGATCGTTTGAGCTGGCATCAATTCTCGGCGGAGCCCGCTCGCTATCAGGCGATGGCGTTTCGAAATTGCGGGCGATCGGGTCTCAAGCTGTCGGCTATTTCGCTAGGCTCGTGGGAAACTTTCGGCGGCTATGTCGGCGCGGAATTGGCGCGCGGGTGTATTTTTAACGCGTTCAATCTCGGGATCACGCACTTCGATTTAGCCAATACCTACGGCTCACCTCCGGGACGCGCGGAAATAACGGTAGGTCGGACCTTGCGCGAAATGCCGCGGGAGGAGTTGGTCGTGGCGACGAAGGCGGGGCTGCCGTTCGGGCCTGGGCCTTACGGGCAGGGCGCGTCGCGCAAGGCCTTGCTCACGAGCATCGAGCAGTCGCTGAAGCGGCTCGGTCTCGATTACGTGGATATTTTCTACTCGCACCGGCCGGACCCAAATACGCCGCTGGAAGAAACGCTGCGCGCGCTCGACCAAATCGTGCGGCAGGGGAAGGCGCTGTATATCGGGTTGAGCAATTATTCCGCGGCGGAATTGAGCGAGGCGGTGCGGTTGGTGAGGGATTTGAATCTGTCGCCGATCACGGTGCAGCAGGTCGGTTATAATTTGCTCCGGCGAGGCGCGGAGCAGGATGTATTGCCGATGGCGCGGGATCTGGGCGTGGGCGTGGCGGCGTTTTCCAGCCTGGCGCAGGGGTTGTTGACCGGAAAATATACGAAGGGGATTCCGGAAGGATCGCGGGCCGCGCGGACGTGGGCCTCTCCGAAACGGGAAGAGATCGTGAACTCGGTGCGCGAGCGGGTGCGGCAATTGCAGGAGCTGGCGAGGGAGCGAGGACAAACGCTGCCGCAGATGGCAATCGCGTGGACGCTGCGTCAGCCGCAAGTGACGACCGCGCTGATTGGCGCGTCGGACATCGATCAACTGGAGGAAAACGCGAAGGCCTTGGAAAAGCTCACGTTTACCAGCGATGAGCTGAAGCGCATCGACGCCATCCTGCTGGGCGCTGCGGCTACCGCACCGCCGGTTGCGGCGGAGTAGTTAGACGACACTTCTGAAGGCCTCAAAACTTATGAGCACAAACGCGACTGCAGAATCAGGGACCGGCACGAAACCTAACCAGCTCGAGCAGCTGAAGAAATTCACCACGGTGGTGGCGGACACGGGTGATTTTGAAACGATCAAGGAATTCAAGCCGCGCGATGCCACGACCAATCCGAGCCTGATTTACGCGGCGACGCAGAAGGAAAAATATTTCCATATCCTCGACAAGGTTTTGGCGGATCGAAAAAGCGCCGGCCTGACGGGCGCGGCCCAAATCGAAGACGCGATCGATTATCTCCTGGTGGAATTTGGCAGCGAAATTCTGGGGATCGTGCCCGGCCGGGTTTCGACCGAAACGGATGCGCGTCTTTCGTTCGACACCGAAGGCTCGATCAAGAAGGGCCGACATCTGATCAAGCTCTACGAGGCACGGAAGATTCCGCGGGAGCGGGTGCTGATCAAAATCGCGTCAACTTGGGAAGGCATCGCCGCGGCGGAAGTGCTGGAGAAGGAGGGCATCAATTGCAACCTGACGCTGCTGTTTTCGCTGACGCAGGCGGCACGCTGTGCGGAAGCGGGGGTCGAGTTGATTTCGCCTTTCGTCGGACGGATTTACGATTGGTATAAGGCGGCGGAAAAGCGCGACTACGTCGGACCGGAGGATCCAGGAGTGCAATCGGTGCAGGAGATTTACACCTACTACAAGAAGTTCGGCTTCAAGACGGAAGTGATGGGCGCGAGCTTCCGGAACGTGGGCCAGATCCTCGAGCTGGCGGGATGCGATTTACTGACGATCAGCCCGGATTTGCTGGAGAAGCTGGCGGATTCGCACGAGCCGGTGCCGCAGAAACTCGATGCCGCGGCCGCGAAAACGGCGGAGGTGAAGAAGGTGGCGACGGACGAAAAATCTTTCCGCTATGCGCTGAATGATAACGCGATGGCGACGGAAAAAACGGCGGAAGGCATTCGAAAATTCGCGGCCGATATCGTGAAGTTGGAGAAGTTCATCGCGACGAAGTTGTAGCCGCAGCGCGTTCGCGGCGATCAATGTTCAACGTCGTCCTGATCGAGCCGGAGATTCCGCCGAATACCGGCAACATTG
>JBDUAE010000352.1:0-2650 GCA_040004805.1 Chthoniobacterales bacterium
ATGAAGTGCACCCGTGAAGATTCGAACTTCAAACCTTCTGATCCGTAGTCAGATGCTCTATCCAGTTGAGCTACGGGTGCGGAACGGAGGCTAATTAGCGGATGAAGACGCGGGCGTCAAATCGCTGGAGCTACTCCCGCTTCGAGGGGAGTTTTGGTCTGGTGCCGCGCCTTTGTCCTCTGCGCGATGGTGCCGCGTCGTCGCCGCCAAAATCGTCGAAAAAACCTACGGAATCGCCGTTGCAAAAGGATTTTGGGGTGTTACTCGTTCCCCGTTATGGCTGACCTGATCAAAGCGGACGAGCTGAAGAACCGCCTAAAAAAGATCCCGGAGTGGGAACTCGAAAAGAAGCACATCGAGCGCACCTTCGAGTTTGACGATTTTTCCGACTCGATCGATTTCGTGAACTCTGTCGCGGAAGTTTCCGAGGATGAGGAACATCATCCCGACATCGATATTCGTTACAACAAAGTGCGGCTCGTTCTTTCCACGCATAATAAAGGTGGATTGACCGATCTAGATTTCGGCTTGGCCGAAAGAATCGACACACTTTCGGAGTAAACCGAGTGTCGGCTATTAGCGTCGAGCGGATCACACCTCGGCGCGCGCTGGTGGCGACCGTGATCGTCATTCTGACGGTTCTGCTCGCCTGGAAGGTGATCGATTATCGGACGCAACCGCCGCGCCCACCGCGCCCCGCTGGCGCTGTCGGCTAAAAATTAACCGACACACGTCTCGTTAGGATTTTCGGTCTGCGCCCAGGGCAGAAGGGAGCGCGCGGCCTTCATCGGCATCGATGAACTCGAACATCGTCTTGATTTCGGACCGCGCCGCCATGCCCGCCTCCTTCTTGCGTCGAGTCAAAAACTCGGCCACCTCATCGTTCCAACCGCGTTTGCGCATGAACTCGTTCCAAACCTGGATTTCGTCCGGGGCGGGTTGCCGGCCGTGCGCAAAGCACCACCAGAGAATTTCCTCATCGGTGCCGCCTTGCTGCTGCACGCGGGTGACGACCGGGTGATAATCGAGGCGCAGGAAGCTGAGGCAATTGCCGTCAAATCCGCTGCCCAGATTGGCTTGGTAATCCGGCGGCAAAAGGCCTTCGGCGTGCAAACGAATCTTATCAATCATCCGACCGAAATAGACGATTCCTCCGACCTTGGCGGACGGGCTTCTGGGCGGGAAGCTGCTCATGCAGAGGGAGATTGGGGATTTCGCCGGTGAACTGCAAGCCTTCCGCGTGCGCGCCCGCTCGGCGTGCTCGTCGTTCATTCCGGCTTGTTGCCGGCGGGATGCGGGAGCATCGTCCCGCGTGGACCGGATCGTAGGGATCGAAACGGAATATGGCTGTCTGGTCACCGGACCGGGACCCGGCGGGATCGCCGAAGCGTGGCCGGCGCGGGTGAAGAATTTTCTGTTTCGCGAAGCGAAGGTGGGAGCGCTCGACCTGCACTATCGCGATTACGAGGAGCCTCCCGGCAACGGCGGTTTCCTGCGCAATGGCGGCCGCATCTATCTCGACATGGGGCATATCGAGTATGCCACGCCGGAATGTTTGAGCCTGCGGGACGCGGTCGCCTTCGATCTCGCAGGCGATGCGCTGCTCCAATCCGGATTGGAAGGGCTCGGCGTGGCCGATCGCGTTTCGTTGATCAAAAATAACGTCGACCACTACACCGGCGCGACTTTTGGGTGCCACGAAAACTATTTGATGCGGCGGGACGCGCAGTTCACGCCGGCAGCCTTGGGGACGCTGCTCGCGTTTCTCGCCACCCGCCAAATCTTCACTGGGGCGGGCCGGGTCGGCCAGGCGAATCTGCTGGGCTTCGATCGGGAACCGGCGCCGGCCGAGACACCGGTCGATTTCCAGATTAGCCAGCGGGCCGATCACATCGTGAACGACATCTACCAGTGGGTGCAGTTCAATCGCTCGATCATTAATGCGCGCGACGAGCCTTTAGCCGACCACCGGAAATATCGTCGGCTGCATCTATTAATCGGTGATTCGAACATGAGCCCGTTTGCGACCGCGCTGAAGATCGGGACCACCGCATGCATCCTCACGCTCCTCGAACAACGAAAGCTGGGACGAGATTTTAGCCTGCGTGATGCGGTGCAAAGCACGCGGGATATCTCGCGGGATCCGACGCAGGCCTGGTTGGTGGAATTAGAGAACGGGGACACCATCGGCAGCCTGGATTTACAACGGGAGTTCTGCGAGTTATCCCGCCGACATCTGGCGGGAACGAGCGAGGAAATGGATTGGTTGCTGGAGAGCTGGAGTTTCACCCTCGATGCCCTCGCGGACCACCCGGAGACGCTGATCGGAGGCGTCGATTGGATTACAAAGAAGTGGCTGCTCGAGACTTTCATGAGCGCCGAAAATGTCGGCTGGGATGAGCCGTGGCTGCAAAGTCTCGATCTGGAATATCACAACATCGATCCGGCGAAGGGGCTCTTCTTTGGCGTGCAAGGCGCCAAACGGATCGGCGAATGGAACCAGGGAATACGGCGCGCGGAAAACATGATGTCGCCTCCCGCCGACACGCGGGCGGCCGGCCGTGCCCGCGCGGTTGCGGCGTTTCAGGCGCAACATGAGCCCTATGCGATCAACTGGGATTCTATCGCGCGGGCGAGCGACGATTTTCTC